>CAYQUC010000052.1:0-22874 GCA_964420605.1 uncultured Thioalkalispiraceae bacterium
AGACTCGCAAAAGATGCCATCCATGGCCGCTCGACTGCCGCAAGGTGAATTGCAAGGCAAGAGAGGGTAGCCTGGGCTGCGTCCATGCGGCAGACGGTCATAAAAGTTTGGCTACTCCAATTCCCAACCCTAACACTCATTACTTTTTCTAATGATGTATTAATGGTATTCTTTTTAAGTAACTCAGTAGTAAAGCCGAGGTTTTTATAAAATGTAATTGACCTGTCCTTCTCTTTAATTCGTATTCCGATGTGATCAATTTGGAGATGGTATTAATGGGGCAAGGCATTACACGCTTACCGCGTTTTTGTATTTCTGATCACAACATGAAAAAGCTGGTTACACTATTTCCCGATTTCAAAGAATTTGAGATTAATATTAATGTCATTTACGCCAGCCGCAAGCACCTGTCACCCAAGCTTCGATCCTTTATTGATTTTTTGATGGACGCATTTAGAGTTAACAAATAATCCCAAAAATTCAGTTTTTTTCAAAATCAGACTACTAAAGTCCGTAAAATGTAACTTAACAAATGGTATAATAACAGCAAACCAATACTGAGTAGACTTAGTCTAGTCTCGAATGAATCTAAAAATGTATTTTTTATTACGAAAGAAGGAACAAGTTATGAATATCTCTAAAATTATAGTCTTAGCGACTGCGCTCAGCTTATCGGCCTGCGGCGGCGGCGGCGGTTCAACCGATACAGGATCAAACAATGGTGGTAGTACAGAATTAACCGGCACATTTATTGATAGTGCAGTATCGGGTATGCGTTATGAAACCAGTAGTGGTTTAAAAGGAACCACCGACACAAACGGAGCATACCAATATAAAACAGGCGACACCGTTATGTTTTATATCGGTGATTTACTGATTGGTAGTGCAACGGCCACTGGCGTATTAACACCAATTTCGTTAGTGCCTAATGCGCTTGATGAGAGCAATACATTAGTAATCAACATCGCACGTTTTTTACAAAGTCTTGATATGGACAGTAACCCAATCAATGGAATTGTTATCAGCTCAACCGTTGCTGCAGAAGCAACTAAAGCCGTTGCTGCAGGAACAACATTAGACTTTACTGCAAATGGACAGACTGTTTTTGATAATAATGCTAATGCACTTGTTGTTATGTTACGAACTGCCGCTTATGGCGATTCACAACCACTAGTCAGTGTCACCGCTGCACAAGCACATTTAAGAACAACATTATTACAAGCACGAAATGGTTTTTATGCCGGTAGCTACAGTGAAATTGGAGCGACAGGTGGAACGTGGGCTATTGAAATTAAAATGGATGGTACAGTCACCGGCTGTTTAGACTCACAACCGGCTGCGATGATTACGGGCTCAGTGTCGACCAGTGGAGTTGCTAAAACTGTCGCTGGAAACACCAGTACCGGCGCAACGTTTACAGGAGACTTCTCGCTAGAGGGAACCGTTACAGGCACATGGGTAAATATAAATATTGCCGATCCAGGTAACGGCAGTTATTCAGGAGCTAAAACCTCCACTGCCCCATCATGTAGTATAGCTGCTTAACAATCTGATAATCTGGGGTCAGAGTAAAAATTATTTTTATTTTGGCCCGGGCTTTAATGAGACCACTCTTCGTCCTGTTAATTGTTCAATTTCTTGTTTAAACCGTTCACTACCTAATGCAAGCCCTCGGTTTACTGACTCTCTAATTTGCTTTAATAAAATCACATCAAGATGTCCTTTAAATATTTCCTGATAAGATACCGAACACTCCTTTACTGTTTTTCCAAGGGCAAGATACACGGTATGTGGAGTCCACAGTTTAGAATATAGAGCCGTACCATTCGCTTTATAACTAGACCATTTGTAATCAATTGGCGATTCAACCATATTCGCTCGAACAGGATTTAATTCAATATAACGTTGGCAGTTAAGAAGATAATTCTCTGCGTCTATCACGCAGGACTTAAATCGTCCTTCCCATAAAGTCCCTGAGCGTGTATACCTATCATTAAAATACCTCACATAACGACGACCTAGAGACTGCATCAGTTTAGAAATACCCTCTTTTGTTTCTGGAGTCATTAACAAATGAACATGATTCGTCATAAAAACCCATGCGTGAATTGCAACACCGTATTTTTGAGAGTATTCATGCAACCAACTTGCATACGCTGCAAAATCTTCATCTGAAGTAAAACATATTTGTTTATTATTCCCACGTTGAATAACGTGCTGTGGTATACCGGATAAACAGAGTCTTCGTAATCGCGCCATTTTTCTTCCTTGAAAAGTTGGATTAGCAGTTAATATAACTCAATTTACAATTTATTGTACTTAATTTTTACTCTGACCCCGATCTGACCTTTCGTGCAAACATCTCAATTAAAAGATCTTTAACTGCTTTAATACGTTTCACACCTCGTAAATCTGAAGGGGTTAATTCCCACACGTCAAGCGACACATTTTTAATATTATCGGTTAGACGTATTAAATTTGGATCGGTATCTGCAAACTGCGGACAAAGACAACCGATGCCCGCGCCATATTGCACGCATTAATCATGTGTAAAAAATTAAAAAAAGCCTTGCCCGAAACAGTACTCGCAACTAAAAAATACGTAGAAAGTATTCACCAAGCAGAATCGCATAAAAAAATCTTGCAGCTGCAAGTTAACAACAATAAACAATTTTCGTGCCAGCCTCTCTCCATGCTACATTTTATTCAGCAATAAATAAAATATAGCATGGAAAAAATCGTCCCTGTTAGTTTTAACAACTAAATAAGGATCAGTTCAAGTGACTCTGCTCCCTCGTTACTCTTATTATTTTTTTATTAGCGAGGCTAAAATTTTCTGCCAATTTTCATAAATTAAAAAATGTCCTGCACCATCAATTATTTTAAAATCTTTATTAGCAATACTGTCAATAATGGGTTTTATCCTATTGATAGGTGAGTGTAAATCGTGTGTACCATGCCAAAAATCAATTTTTGATTGAATCTTGGCAACTTCAAAAGGCCACGGTTTTGCTGATAATAAAATATCGTGAACAAAACCAAAATGATTATTTTTACTACCTGCTAATAAACACTGTTCAAGGTGTTTGCTTAATAATGGTTTAGCAAAAATAGCTTGGTCATAACGGCTAATTGGAATATTGGCTATAAATTTCTTAGGATTATTACAGGCATTTTTAATGGCTATTTCGGTAATTAATTGTGCCGCTGAGGGTAAATATTTTGAGAACGCTATTAATAATTTTAAGCTAGCTGGAATCCCAGAAAAATCGGCAAATGATCGAAACGGTGGAGTTGAACTTATCATTGCGATACGGTGCAAACGTTCAGGGTATTTATAAGCAAATGCACTGGCATATATTGCACCAACTGAATGCCCCATGATTGACACTTTTTTGATATTAAGCTGATCAATTAGTTCAAGTAAATCATCTGCAAGTTCAAGATAACCATGACCGTTAGCATAGGTTGAAAATCCATAACCAGGGCGATCGGGAATAATTAACCGTACACCTAATTGCTCAGTTAAGTCATCGTCGGGAAATCGTTCATAACGACAACCAAGAATACCGTGTAAGTGTATTAGTGGTATGCCATCGGGTTTACCAAATTCGGCGTAATGTAAATTTCGACCATCTTTTAATACACAATCTGCTTCAATATTAATTTTGGATTTGTTTTTTATTTTGCTATTTAATGTTGGGTTATTATCTGCATTATCCGTCGGGTTAAAAACAGCCGGACTGATTAATATTTTTTTAATAAGATCGGCCTGTCGACTGATGTCCATTTTTAAAAAAATAGATTTAAGCTGTACTTTAGCAGTATTTTTACTGATATGACTAAGTTCTGCCGCTTGCCCTAAACTATTACCACTAGCAAGCAAGGCAGCTAATTTAGCCTCTGCTGGTGTCAGGCCAAATAAAGTTTGTAACATCTCTCGTGAGATGTTTTGTTTTACCAACGTGGATGCAATATAAATAGCTGCATAGTTGTCAGCTTGATTATCGTAGTCAATGCTAGGGTATGGATCAGGTGATATCAATATAGAAATAACAGGCTCTTGCTCACTTGCATCAATTTTAATAAATGATAATTGTTCAGTGTCATCAGTTACCGTCGAACATGCGGCTTTTTCGATAAACTGTTTAAGTTTTTGGTCTTGTTCAGGCTGTGTCGCGCACAAAACACGGTCAACAATAAATATGCTGTTACTGTTTTCCAAAACATCCTGAGCATGTTGGTTTGCTGAAACCAATTGACTATCGGCGGTGACTAACATCACTCCAATTGGTAATTTATCAAGAATAGCTTGAGCTTGACCGCGAGTATGATCGGTTTCATTGTAATTTCGTTTTAATTTAAGAGCTTTGTACAAATGCGGTAGTAATGTCGCAAGTCGTTGTGTTTCTTGAGCAGCTACTAATGTAGACGCAGTGTTCCTAACTGCAGTTTTTGATAGCTCAGATGGTAATATGTGGTGCTTGCTATTTGTATCGTTACTTAATAACGTTGCAATGCTTTCTAATAAATCGGGCCAAAAATGCGGGTCAAAGGCGACTTCGTACACTATGCCAATCAATTCAGAATCGATATGTTCTAATGTTGTTTCGTCATTGTTGTCTGGTCCTTCTGATTTCATTAGTGTGTTTTTTGAGTTAACGGCTAATTATAAATTTAACCCAGTTGGGTTATTCCTCGGTGCTATGCTGTTTTGCTAGTATGTGTTTATATAGTAGAGCTTAGTATTACTGATGGCAAAGTATTAGCTGCATTATGCGATGAAAACATTTCATTTAGAGTTAGTCTTAACTGTAATTAAAGTTATTGTTAAACAATTATTAATAACTTGATGCACGATAGTATCATTGAAATTATTTTAAGAGCTCATGTCGATTTAAGCGTAGCTATCGATTTAACTACTAACGATATTAATAATATTGAGTTTGTTCGAATCTAGCCTGATCAACATCAATATTATTAATGGATTATTTTTTTATTATTTAATTAGTGTGAAAATGCAATATCTATCATTTTTAGGCTATGGCAATAGAATCAGAGGAATTATAATGAGGCCTATTCATATTATATTTTATATCTTAGTGTTTTCCGTGCTAACCAGTTGTGGTGGCGGAAACAGTGATAACAGTAATATTACTGTTGTTAAACAAACCGTGCTTGAAGGCGCATGGCAATCACTTTGTTTGCAGGCAACAAATGACTACGAAATTTCCAAAAATACATTTACCAATGAGAACAGTGTAAGCACAGTTAATGTTTATACAGATTCTGCTTGTCAAAATAATATTATAACTACAACGGTAAAAGGTCCATTCTCTGTTGGTGGTTCAAAAACTATAGGAACCGGTGAGACAGTTAATGATTTAGATATAATTTTCCAATCAGCCACGATAATATTAAAAACCAGTGCCACCGTTTCTTTTTTTAATTCTGATCCGAACTTTAACTGTAATGGTACAAAAACGTATATACTGAACCAGGAAACGGATGTCTCAAATTGTAAATTTATGACTGATAAGGTAACCATTGGAGCAAAACAGTACGCTATTTTCTTTATCGATAAAAATACGCTTTATTCATCTAGGTTTTCTGACAGTAATACTCTACGCCCAATCGCAATTGATTATAGCCCTACTAATATTGTTAAACGATTATAGCTATTAAATAGTTTAACAAAATAATATCCCCCATACACAGTTTATGAAATATAAATTAGTAAAGTACTCTGATCCTAATAGCAAATCCGAAATTGGATTTTTAATATAGAGGTATTGAAAAATGTATAACTCAAATAGAATAATAAAACTCGTAATTTTATTTCTCCCAATAACACTACTTAGTGCCTGTGGTGGCGGTGGTAGTAGTGATAGTAATACTGGCAACCCTGCATTACCTATAGCTGATGCAGGTGCAGATCAAGAAGTTATTACCAATTCACTAGTTAAACTTGATGCAAATAATAGTGTCAATACCAACGGTAATACAACTAATATCAGTTTTAATTGGACATTACAAAGCCCGATGGCTAGCACAACGGCAGTATTATCCGACCCAACCGGGATAACACCAACATTCACTCCAGATGTTGGCGGAATTTATACTGCACAGTTAACTATTACTGATAGTAGTGCAACAAGTTTAGTTGACGAAATAACAGTTTTTGTTTTGACTCAATTAACCAATGACTTGGCAAATGATAGCCATCCTTATTATAATTTTGATGGAACTAAAATCACATTTCATTCTAATCGAGCTGCTGTAGGAGTTGCTGATTTTAATGTTTGGATTATGGACGAAAATGGAAATAACTTAACCAAAGTAACGAGTAATGCTGCAAATGATCAACGCCCTAGTTGGAGTCCTGATGCTAAACAAATCGTATTTCATTCTAATCGTGATGGTAATCAAAATTTATATACAATTAATATTGATGGTAGCGGAGTAAAAATTCTTACAAGTAATGTTAACAATGATAGCCACCCCGTTTGGAATCCAACTAGCGGTTCAACGTTAATTGCCTATCAATCTCCGCGTAATAATGCACAAGGTATCGCAGATCTTGATATTCGTTTAAAAACTGTATCACAGTCAGGTTCATCACCAATTTTACTGCCCAACACTAATGACAGTCATCCAATGTGGAGCAGCGATGGAAGTAAAATATCTTTTAGTCGACGAGTAGGAAATGGATCTCGTGATATTTGGGTAATGAACAGTGATGGTACTAATCCAGTTCAACTAACCAATACTCCTAATCTTGATGAGCAACATTCAGATTGGAGTCCAGACAATAGTAAAATTGCTTACCGAAGGGTTGCTATCGGTGGTACATCTGATGTTTGGATAATGAACAGTGATGGCAGCAACCAAAGACAGTTAACATTAAGCACTGCCGATGATCGTAATCCAGAATGGCACCCAGATGGAACTAAAATTCTATTTCGATCTAATCGTACGGGAAATAATGAATTATTTCTCTACCCTTTAAAATAACATGGTAGATAATCTGGGGTCAGAGTAAAAATTTTTACTGCCCCCTATTATTTTTCATTGGTTTTTAGTGAAACCACACTCTATCGAGTTAATTTTTTTAAACCGCTCACTACCTATGTACGTCTTCGGTTAATGAAATCATGGAGTCTGACCCCTTGATACCTTGATATTGATATCTCTTGTTTCCTTGGTTATTCGCTTATTTTAATAACTATTCTAAATTCTATCTTTTTTTAACGTTTATTTCGTTTATTCGTCAGGATTTGTTTGAAACTGGCCTTGATGCCATTTAGACTATAAAAACTTCGTTTGCGGTCTATAATAAATTTGAGGTACAGTTATTCGTTAATGCTGATTTTAAGTTCAAAAACTCAAAATTGTTACCTCACTATTGCCTACCTTAAACGTCTAAGGAATATGGTAAATATTCATCAGTGTAAATACTTAATACGAAATTTGCTAACAGAGCAGCATAAAGATATATGGACGGAAAAGAATTCTTACGCAAAATGCACGCAGGTGATGTCACTGTGTGGGACACACTAATGCCCATGTTACGGGGTATCGCGCTTGGCGCTTGCGCCGATCTGGGGGTACTGGATGAGCTTAAAGAAGACATCGTGCAGGATGTGGCTATGCGCGTGTTTAGCCATTGGCAATCGTATGCCGCGAAAAGTGCCTTATCAACATGGATTTACGCCATTGCTCGTAACCGGTGTCTTGATGAACTCCGCAAACGCGTTGTTCGTGGTGACAATCGAAAGACAGCCGACGATACTAATGATGACTCAAATGAAAATCATAGCTTAAGTGAACATCATGATCCTAAGTTTGAGTTAATTTTATGTGTGCAACAGGTATTGGCCGAACTTGAAAACCAAGGTCCTGCACGTAAAAACAGCCGTCGCATGATCGACGTTTTGATCTTTTGGGTAGAACATACACCAACAAGTGAAGAGCTCGCTACATTTTTGAAAACCACCGTGCAAGCAGCCAAACAGCGCAAATATGAAATACGCAAACGAATGGAAGAACTTTGTCGCCGATTTTGTGGCAATGATGATTGTTCTTTACAACTCAACGGGAATCCGACATGAGCCGCGATGATCAGCAAACCGATAAGCTATTTGATAGACTCGCCGGAACAACAGCTCAGAAAAATAACGAATCTAACCTGGGATCTGAAGTGTTACGCGATGCAATACGAGCCCAAATTGAGACCCAACGTGTCGCCGAAAAAATGATCTGTGATGACTTAAGCGCAGAACAAAAATTAAAAATGGATGCCATCAAACAGCAGTTACTTGCTCAAGGATTGATCGGTGTTGCCAGCACATCCAATTCTAACTCGAAAAATAATAACAACTGGATTCAACGTTTGCATAAGCTTATTTTTGACACCGGTTGGGAGCGACCAATCGCTTTCGCTATGAGCATGTTGTTTGTGATAACCATCGGAATTCAGGTGGGACTGTCTCCCGATCAGGAGTCCAATATTATTGTCCGTGGTGGCACAACACCAGAAATAATTGCCCCAAATGCAATAAAATATTCTGAAGAGCTTGCCGAATCATTACGCAAAATTGGTGCTAAAGTGCTTATCGTGAAAATAAATGCAGACGATCTATCGATGCGAGTCGACGTAGCCAGCGCCGTTGATTTATCCTCGATTAAAAAATTATTTTCTGACTACGGTATCGAATTAAAGGGGTATCCACCTTATAGACTAACAATAAAACAGTCACGCTAGTGAGGAGCCACACTACAAATTAAATTTATTCAGAAAAATTCTGACTTTTATCCGGCTCATGCGTCAAATATGCATGATATAGAAGTTTATCGAATATATAGGGTATTAATAAAATATCCAATATAATGGGAGAGACCTTGAAGCAAACAAGTTCACAACGACGAACGAGATAAAAAATGCAAATAAATTTAATCTGAATATTCAATGGTTTATATTTAGCAATACAAGAAATGAAGGAATCGTTTATGAGTGAAAAATTGTGGTGGTATTCAAAAGAGGGTGAAAAAATTGGCCCTGAAACAGTAGAAGAATTACTTAAACTGATCAACAGCGATGCTTTGCAACGCAATACGCTAGTCTGGACAGATGGTATGGATGAATGGTTGGAAGCACAACACGTTAAAGAATTTGAGAGCCTATTTAAAGGACCTCCACCATTACCCTCAGATTCACAATCCAAGGAAAATAATTACGATCGTGATGTACATGCAAACGAAGATAAGCCATTCGCTTTCCAGCCTATTCGTAAAATAAATGAGGAAGATGATGATGTTAAAAAAATGATGCAAAAATTAGCTGCAGATGTAAGGAAACAATACATCGCAACGCTATTTAAAGTTAATACTATAACGGGGAGAACGATTGGTATCGTTGTTGGTTTAATTCTTATCTTTATTTTTTTGGTCAATACAGAATTTCGAACCTGGTTTATGATTATTTTACCGTTTATCGGTTATGGAATTGCAGATGATATTACCAATAAAATACGAGAAAAAAAATATAAAGATAAAAGTGATCAATTAATTTATGCATTATATGATGAACACATTAAGAAACAAAATACACAAACTATTATTTCGAGTATTACCGGAAGTATCGTTGTTATATTTATAATTGGCGTATTAATTTTTAGTAAACCTGCTCGAGAAAAAGCGATTAATATATATAACAATATTACATCAAGCACAAATTGTGTGCTGTTGGAAAATTCTGCTCATAAAGACACATTTTATATCAAGAGTAAGTCTGATTACGGTTATACGGTTAAAGCGAAAATAAAAAATGATGGTGATGAAGGTGAAATTTCACTGCTTGTCAAACTCATTACATCAGAAGGAAATTTTACTCGAAAACAAAAAATTCAGTTAAAGAAAAACGAGTCACGTAATCTTGCCTATCAGTTTCCAGAACCCACTGTTAATGCCACCAATGTACGTTACGAATTAAGCTGCGGACCATGAGCATAATGATAGTTAAAACGAATATTTCCAAATCACTATATTTTTCTTTTCCATCGTATTTATCTCAACATACTCTTGCGGCTATAAATGCAAGAACATTATTTTTAATTAATTCCTGACTATTTGCCTTGTCGCGCGTCTCATGTACAGCGCGACTCATTGGTCGTTATATGTAACAAAAATATAAACTTGAGGAATTATTTATGAGTAAGTTAGGGGTTTTTCTTTTTTTATCTACTTTATTAATCACAGGTTGTGGCGGTGGCGGCGGAAGTAGTAGTACTAACAATAATAGTGCTGCGAATTCTCGTGGACAGGAACGTATTTTGTCGCTTTCAGGTGGTGATGCAACAACTCTCGGTGGCGAAATAAAATTAACCGAAATCGCTTATAGAAAAAATTTCGGTTTTGCTGACGAGGTAGTTATAGCAACAACCGATGGCATACTTGATTTCGTATTAGCACTGGCAGGTGAAGGTACAGCCAGTCCATCCACCCCGCCACCTTTTAATCGAACTGTATTTAACATTATGCCCTTTGGTATCTCAATGACAATTTTTAAAGGTGAACAAGAGTGGGCTTACACCTTAGTATGTACCGCAAATAATGGGCAAACGACAAATTGCAGTAACATCAACTTTGATTCGGCAAACCGTACTATCACTCTCACCGATGTTGTTGTCATTAATGCAACAAGTGTCGGTAACCTTGCCTCTGCTCCACTCACAATAAATGGCACGATTAACTGGGTAGAAGGTGATGAAAAACCCGTTAGCGACAGCAATACAAGCGGAGCACCTGTTGTAAATGGCCCATTAACCAATATCACTGGTAGTTGGAAAGAGGATGTCCCTAGTTTGTATTCTTCAATTTTGGGTTATGCCGATGAAGTCTATGAAATTTATAAATCAGATGGAACAAACCTAACATTTGCTTATTATCAAAATGAAGGCTGTTACGATAGTTATTCTGCACTGTACGAGGATTTTGGTAATGGTAATATTTCTACCGACGGTGAACCGCCTTATAATTTCACAATAGCAAGTAATGTCATGACAATTTCCTATTTAGGTAATAGTTATACTCTGACAAAATCGAGTCTAACAGAAAATAATTTTACTCCTCTTTGCACTTAAACACTAAGGGAGCGTAAGATCTTACAATAAAATATGGGGGCAGAGTAAAATTATTACTCTCCCCTTTTATTTTGATCCGGATTTTAATGCGACCACTACACCACTCTCCGCCCAGTAAATTGTTCAATTTTTTGTTTAAACCGCTCACTACCTAATGCAAGCCCTCCGTTAACCGAATTTCAAATTACAACTTATTGTATTTAATTTTTACTCTGACCCCGATCTTTTTTATTGTCAGAAATAGTATCGCGTAAAATTTCTGAAAATAAACGCACTGCGGGTCCTGGGTTTACTTTTAAAATTAAATATAAGTGTGCGCTAAAAACGGCACCATCGGTTAGTGCTAACGGCATTAGAATATTTTGATCTAATAATTTTTGTATCCGGTGTCGTGGCAACCATGAAAATCCGAGTCCATTAGACACGGCGGCAATCGCTGTTTCTAAACTGCTCACGGTCCAACGACGTTCGGCATCTAGCCAACCTGCGTCCATTCTAGTTTTATTGCCAACATCACTGATTACAATTTGCATTTCGCGTTCTAAGTCGGCCATGCTGACTTGGTGGCCGAGCTGTTGCAATGGGTGATCGTATTTCGACACGGCGATAAATTCAATGTCGATGATTTGATCGCCTAATGCATTACTGGGTTGGGTCGTGGTTATACCGATATCTGCTTTATTTTCTAAAATAGTATCTTCAGCTCCAGCTAATACCACTTCGGTTAGGTTTACTTCGCAGCCGTGGCTGATTGGATTAAATTTCTGTAATGCATCCATTAAGATGTCACTTGGAAACATATGGTCTACCAAAATGTGAATACTCACTTCCCAACCTTGCTCAAGGCTGTCTGCGAATTGCTCCAGTTCGATTGCTTGGCGTAATAAATGTCGAGAATGACGTAAAATCACTCTGCCCTTGTCGGTTAATAATGCTTTGCGACCTTCAATTACCAGCAGCGGGATTCCAAGTTGTTGTTGTAGTTTGGCAATTGTGTAACTAATGGCCGATTGGCTGCGGTGTAGATACTGCGCGGCTTGCGCAAAACCACCGGAATCCACCACCGCTTGAAATACACGCCATTGTTCCAGACTGACTCGGGTTGCTTTCATATTATTGCCTGTCGTATAACATATCGAATAAACTGATTGAATAGGTCGATATTTTGCACTTTTTAATTAAATAATTCAATCTATAATGATTTTAGGGTCAAATTTTATTAATAACACAGTAGGTATAATCATGGATAAATACACAGGTTTAGTGGCGAGAGTATTAATGGCAGTTATCTTTTTAATGTCGGGTCTGAGTAAAATTGGTGCGTTTGAAGCAACCCAAGCTTATATGGAGGCAATGGGTGTACCTGAGATGGTATCAGGAATCATACTGCCATTTGTAATTGTGCTAGAGGTGGGTGCAGCTGTATCGTTAATTATTGGTTGGAAAATTCGATACAGTGCTTATGCATTAGCCGCATTTACGTTTATCGCCGCACTACTATTTCACAATAATTTTGGCGATCAAATACAAATGATCATGTTTATGAAAAACATTGCGATGGTTGGTGGCTTGTTGGCCATTGCCGGACTTCCTGTCAGCAAAAGTATCAGTTTAGATCATAAGTTCAGGCATTCGACAGCATTATAATAGACATTAAAAATCGTGCTCGGTAACAAGCAACCACTACCGGGTGATTTAGTAAAGCACTAAAGCAAACAGGAAAAGTAATGAAAAATAATGAATTAGGGGAATTTGTGCGCTGGGATTCGATGTTTCGACACTGGATTACCGCCGATGGTTCACCTGGGCCAACTGGCAGTGGCGATTTTAAAGCCGAAGCAGGACGATATCATTTATACGTTTCATTAGCCTGCCCATGGGCACACCGAACACTAATATTTCGAGAATTAAAAGGCTTGAGTGAATTGATTACGGTATCCGTGGTGCATCCTTTAATGCCCGATATCAGTTGGATCTTTGGTGACTATCCTGGCGCAACCGCCGATGATGTTAATGGTCAATCAACTTTAGCAGATGTATATAAAATAGCCGATCCAAACTTTAGCAACGTGGTGACAGTGCCTGTGTTATGGGATAAAAAGCGCAAAACAATCATCAACAACGAATCATCAGAAATTATCCGCATGTTGAACTCGGCTTTTAATGAACTTGATGACGTTAGAATCAATAAAAGCTTGGATTTATACCCAAGTCAATTGCAGGCTGACATCGATAACGTTAACGATGAAGTCTATAACAATATAAACAATGGCGTTTATCGCTGTGGCTTTGCTTCTAGTCAAACTGCATATGAAGATGCATATCATGAGTTATTTGATTCATTGGACAACATGGAACACCGCTTATCGCAGCACGCCTATTTAACTGGCGATGGTATCACCGAAGCCGATTGGCGGCTTTTTGTAACCTTGATACGCTTTGATGCGGTGTATGTCGGACATTTTAAATGCAACAAAAAACGCATTGTCGATTTTCCAAATTTATGGGAATACACAAAACAGCTCTATCAAATTCCGGGTGTTGCGCAAACTGTAAACCTGGATCACATAAAATATCACTACTATGGTAGCCATGGTTCGATTAATCCGACAGGAATTGTACCGCTTGGACCTATATTAGACTTTTATGCAGCTCATAATCGATGAAACACGTTCGAACATTAAAATTTTTTAACTCTAGGCAAAGATATCAATAGTAACACGGCAATTTAGCGTTATAATACAGAACTGTGCAAGTTTATAGGACGATGCTTTAGGTGCCAAAATTACTCGAATTTGATGATTTAATTGATCAGCTAGAAGCCTCTTTTTTAGAACAAGGGCTAGACTATTTTCGGTCGCATAAAGTGATTGATATTAATCGCGACGAAAATGATAATTGTTTAACAGCAAAAGTTAAGGGAAAGAAAAAAGCACCCTACAGTATCTCGGTCTCGTTTGATGAAGATTTGCTGATCGACGGTGACTGCTCTTGCAAAATTAACTACAACTGCAAACATGTTGCTGCGGTATTAATGGCAAATTTGTTTACCGAGTTAAGCGCCAATTCCAGTGAGAAAATAACGGTCTCAAAAACGGCGAATCAGTGGCAAAAAGAAATTGATAAAGCACAACAAGCATTTAATGCTCCGGTTGAAACCGTCGCAGAGAAAAATCCGCAAAAATTAATTTACGTGTTAACACTACACAAAACCACCAGTATTCCTAAATTTCAATTGCACATCCAAACCGCACGGCAGTTAAAAGAAGGCGGTTATACTGATGAAAAAAGATACAATCCATCCAATCTGTTTTTACACGGTCCACGCGATTATATGGTGGATGCCGATATCCAAATTATTCATCAACTGCGTACCTCAAACATGCTCAGTAAATTGCCCGATATCGAACTCGTTGGAAAAAACAGCGGTGATATATTAAACCTGATTATCAGCAGTGGCCGTTGTTTGTGGAAAAGTGCCGACTCAGCAGCATTAGAAAAAGGCAAAAATCGGACTGGAAAATTATCCTGGCAAGTCGGCGAAAATGGGTGCCAGAGTTTAGTATTAGCAACCAACCCTGCCGCCTCCATTGTATTACCGACCACGCCTCCGTTATTTTTAGACTTGGATAAAAACACCTGTGGTAACACCGACGTAACCATACCCACAACGGTACTCGAGGTATTATTAAAAACCCCCCCCATCGCCCCCGAAGATATCGATGGAGTTTGTAAAAAGTTAGAAGCATTAAACATAAAATTACCGGCACCAGATAAATTAACGGTAAAAAATCAAAAAGTCATTCCGCCAACAGCGTTATTGAATTTAACCATTCATAACGAATCAATGACCAGTTACTTATCCGATGTTGCTGTCAAAAAACGTTCCGACGTTGAACCCATAATCCAATTAAAATTAGATTATCAAGGCAATATAATTCATCCGAGTGATGAAGCGACCAAATTTATTGAGCGTAAAGGCAATACCCTAACCCAGCAAAGCCGCGACTTAAAAACAGAAAAGAAAATGGTGGCTAAACTACGTTCGTTTGGCGCAGTACTGTTTACCGAAGAGTACGGCAAAGTCGATATCGAGGCCGATACCTATGTGCTGCCCTGCTCGGCCGATAAAGAAGCCGAACGCTGGGTTGATTTTATATTAGAAGAATTACCCGTATTAAAAAAACAAGGTTGGCTAATCACCAAAGACCCAAGCTTTCCCTTTAAATTAGCCTCATCAGAAGATTGGGTAATGACCTTTGATGACGGTAAAGATCAACAATCATTTGAGCTTGAAATTGGCATTACGGTTGACGACGAATATTTAAATCTATTACCCGTGCTGATCAAAATGATCACCCATTACCCAGAGTTAGCTCAAAGTGGTGATCTAACGACACACACCAGTGCGCATCACTTATTGATCACTTTAAAAGACGGTAGAATCTTGCCACTCGCGTATAAACGCTTGCAAGCCTTGCTCGATATCATTGTTGATATGTTCGAAGAAGGCAATATTAAAAAGAACCGAGTTCACTTACCCAATTGGCGTGCAGCCGAATTACTCGAACTGGATCTAGAACACGGTCAATTTCCCATTATGCGCTGGGCAGGCAGCGAGCGACTGAGAGAATATGCATTACGCGTTAGAAATTTTTCTCAAATAGAACCGATAGCAGCGCCAGAAAACTTTAATGCCGAATTACGCCCATACCAAGAACACGGTCTGGCTTGGTTACAATTCTTACGCGAGTTTGAGTTCAATGGTATTCTCGCTGATGACATGGGTTTGGGTAAAACCGTACAAACCTTGGCGCACATTTTAATCGAAAAACAACAAGGCCGGTTGAACAGCCCAGTTTTAGTTGTTGCACCAACCACCTTGATGATTAACTGGCGCAAAGAGACACACCGTTTTGCACCTGATTTATCCGTATTAACCTTGCACGGCTCGGATCGTAAAAAACATTATGGCACTATAAAAGACTACGACATCGTATTAACGACCTATCCGTTATTAACACGCGACGAAGACATTATTATGCCCATCCCGTTTCACATGGTGATACTCGATGAAGCACAGTACATTAAAAATCCAAAATCAAAAGCCACCCAAGCAGTCGGCAAGTTAAACACCAAGCACCGCTTATGCTTAACCGGTACGCCTTTAGAAAATCACCTTGGTGAATTATGGTCAATTTACAATTACCTGATGCCAGGCTTGCTTGGACACGATGCACAATTTAAACGGCTATTTAGAAACACCATTGAAAAATTTGGTAACAGTCGACGCGCACAACAGCTCGCCAAACGGGTATCACCATTCCTATTACGCCGAACCAAAGAATTGGTTGCTAAAGATTTACCACCCAAAACAGAAATTATCCGAACAGTGCCGCTAGAGGGCGAACAGTTTGAATTGTATGAAAAAATTCGGGTACTAATGAATGCCAAGGTGAACAAAGCCATCCAAGAACAAGGTGCAAATAGAAGCCACATCATTGTATTGGATGCCTTATTAAAATTACGCCAAGTTTGTTGTGATCCGCGCTTGGTAAAACTGCCCGAAGCCCAAGGTGTAGAAACCTCGGCCAAGCTCGATTTATTAATGGAGTTAATTCCAGAGCTATTAGAAGAAGGCCGTAAAATATTATTGTTTTCCCAGTTCACCAGTATGCTGAGCATTATTGAAGATGAAATCAAACAACGTAATATTAAATTCGTTAAATTGACAGGGCGAACAAAAGATCGCGAAACCCCGATTAACGAATTCCAAGAAGGCGATATTCCGTTATTTTTAATTAGCTTAAAAGCCGGCGGCACCGGGCTTAACTTAACTGCCGCCGACACCGTGATACATTATGACCCATGGTGGAACCCCGCCGTTGAACAACAAGCAACTGATCGAGCCCACCGTATCGGACAAGATAAACCGGTATTCGTGTATAAACTCTATACCGCCGGCACCGTCGAAGACCGCATTCAAGACATGCAAGCGCGTAAAAAAGAACTTGCCGATAATTTATTTGAAGGCGCAGGTAAAGGTAATTTACCCAATTCCAATGAGATGGATGCGTTATTTCAAGCCATTGATACTGATGAAAATAGTAGTGATATTACCGATATTTAGTCAATATTGTCTGGCCTCGAATGCAGTTACTGAATCATGAAGATAAACACCTAAAAGCCATATTATTTACAATATATAAACAATACAATTCTAACCAAAAACACTAAAACCCGTTACAATTATAACCCCTTAATAATATAAACGTCATTATGTGTGGATTTACGGGTTTATTATTTAACAGTACATCAAACCAAAATCGATACCAACCCGGTATGGCCGGTTTTCGGCGTTGTGCAGCACGCATCGCGCATCGCGGCGATACCGATCACCAGGAATTTATTAAAGATAAACTGTGGCTCAGCCATTACCGGCTCGCGTTTCAAGATGTAACAGCCGGCGTGCAACCCATGCTCAGCAGTGATAACAACCACGTTATTGTATTTAATGGCGAGGTTTATAATCACTTAAAATTACGTCATAATATTTCTAAAAAATCCGGCCACGTGTTTAAAACCAGAAGTGATACCGAAACGATTCTTCAGGGCTGGAAAGCCTTTGGTGTTGATTTTTTTGCTTCACTTGAAGGTGAGTATGCTTTTGTCATTAATGCTGTTGATGGCAGTGAGCTTATCGCGCACCGCGATTATTTTGGTGTAAAACCTTTATTTATTTTTTTAGATAAACTAAATACCCGACAATTTGAAAATTATTCACCACGCTACAAATTTGAAACAACACAATTAGAGTTTGCGAGTGAAATTAAGGGCCTCGCAACCAAAAAACAATGGCAACGAACCGGCTTGTTACGACAATTTGTGGGCTTATATGAAAGCATCTGCACCCCATTTGAAAATATTATAAACCTACCCGCCGGTGGCTTACTCATTGCCAAAAAACACAATGAGCATTTTAGTTGCTCCTTAACAACCAATCCAAATCCAATTCGACATTACTCCAAAGTTCAGTCACGGCAACACACCACCACCAATGAAAATGATTTTATCGATGCCTTTCAGCAATCGGTTTCAGAGCGTTTATTAAGTGATGTCGAGTTAGGTGTTTACTTAAGTGGCGGTGTTGACTCTAAAGTTGTAGCGTATGAATTATCACGTCATATGGATAAAAACAACCCGATAAAATCATTCACTCTGGGTTTTGAGCACGAAGGTTATGACGAAACCGACGAGGCATTACGTTTCGCTCGTCATTTGGGTTTTAACCCGCACGTGTTAAAAATTAATAACTCCGCGTTGGATTATTCATATCCACTGGCCATTCAAAACAGTGAACTGGTGCAGCCCTTTACCAATGGTGCCGCAAAATGGTGGCTGAGTTTATTTGCAAGAAAATACGTCAAAGGCGTGTTAACCGGTGACGGCGCAGATGAATTATTATGCGGTTACCCAAGCTACCGTTATGTCAGTTGGTGGAAACAGTGTATGCGTTTGCGCGGTACCGCGAACAATGCCGCCGATATCGACAAACTGTTAAAAAATCAGCCCTTTGGACAATACCAGCGCGATAGTTTGTACATTAATAAATACTCGGCTCACAGCAAAAATCCATGGCTGTCAGGCTCAAGTGCAGCGGGCAACGGTGATGATTTTATAGATAGTATTCGACTCATTGGCGTGGCGCATCCACTATTTGGTCAAATTAGAACAATCAGCACAGCCTTACTGGGTGAAACTGAAGCCGATATCTGGTTACAATCACAGGCAGAATCAGTATCGAGCTGGTTTTCAGCCGGGCTCGACAATTTAAGCGATAGCCTCTGTGATCCAGAGCATAGCTTGTTGTTATGGCAAAACTATTTTGCAAAAACCCATCTGCCAACACTCATTCTAAATTGGGTCGGGGATCGCATGGAAATGGCCAATACCCTCGAGGGACGCACACCATTCTTGTCCAAACAGCTACGAAACCTTATACTAGAGCAACCAGATAAAAGTTTAATTAGTGGATTATTCGATAAAGCCTTATTACGCCGAAGTTATGCATCATTAATATCATCTGAATATGCCAATACACCCAAAAAACAATTTAATGCACCTTTTATTCATTCAGCCAGTTTAGACACTATGTATCAAACAGAATCCATATTTGAAACAACTGGCTTATGTGATAACACAAAGTATAAAACTTTGGATACATTTTTAAAATCGACAAATACAAAAGACGACAATCAATACACACGAACCCATTTGCAAGCAACAATGCAAACCACGGTTGCAATGAGTATTTTAAACGAGACTATTGTTAACGAAAATGAAATTTCTCGGGATACGCAATTTGAAAATGCCTACTTAACTAAAAGTGGCCCTGTAAAATAAATAATATTAATTATATGAAACGTATCGAAAAACATTTAGAAGTTATGCTTGATAATATTTGCCATCAAGGTTGCACTTACGTTCGAGAATGTATTGTCAATATACAATCCAAAGAAGCTGTGATTGAAATAAACTCAATTACAATGGATGAACAACAAATCATACTCCATGAATTAATTTCAATTATGGATGTTTATGATATGCAAAAACAATAAAATATTCTTAAGGCAAAAATTTAGACCAGTCTTCATCGATATCACCAAACGCAAAAAAGTGTGGGTTTAATAACGATTCTTTAGTATTGTACCGCAGCGGTTGCATATAAACATCGGTTAGCCGTCCACCCGATTCTTCCAAAATACATTGTGCTGCAGCAGTATCCCATTCAGATGTTGGACCCAAGCGAGGATACAAATCCAGTTGCCCTTCAGCAACCAAGCACGATTTTAATGAACTGCCTAATGGACTAATTTCATAGTTTCCCAAATTTTTCAAATACTGTCGCAATGCGTCATTACCGTGAGAACGGCTACCGGCGATTAATACTGGCCGGCGTTTTCGTGATGAACAAAATATTCGATGCGGCTCACTACTACTAGTCGATAAATATGCACCATTCATATAGGACGCATAATAACACTTGCCGTTAATTGGTACGTAAATCACGCCGAGGCGCGATTGATTTTTTTCTATTAATGCAATATTAACCGTAAACTCTCCATTACGTTTAATAAACTCACGCGTGCCATCCAATGGATCAACCAACCAATAACGATCCCACTTGCGGCGCTGGGCATAACTAATATCGGTAGACTCTTCAGACAAAACCGGAATATCCGGTGTTAATTTTTGGAGCCCATCCATAATGGTTTCATGTGCAGCCATATCCGCATCGGTTAACGGTGTTTGATCTTGCTTTTCTGTTACGTCAAAACCTTTATCGTAAACAGCCATAATTCGTCCGCCAGCGAGACTTGCTAATTCAATGACAGGGTCTTGTATTTTTCTCAGTTCAACAACACTAAATGGGGAGGCAGACATTAATTATTTTCTCAACGTTATATTTTTACTTTTATTTTATCGCGAACAAGAAACAATGCCGCAATGCTTCTCGCTTCGGTGGCATCGTCTTGTTGTATTAAACTTTCAAGTTCTGATAATTTCCATGGAACAACTTCTAATGATTCGGGTTCATCACCCTCTAATTTTTCTTTATACAAATCCGTCGCAAGTACAATGTGAGTGATATGGTTAGAATAACCAGGCCCTGAAGTCATCGACTTTATGTGCTCTAAATTTTTAGCACCATAACCCACCTCTTCTTTTATTTCTCTGTTAGCCGCCGCTAAGATTTCTTCATTCGGTTCAATTTTTCCTTTTGGACAACATAACTCATAACGATGCACACCACCGGCATATTCTCGAATTAATAACACCGTGTCATCATCAAGCATAGCAACAATCAGAACGGCAGCAACGCCCTTGGTATTAAGCCGTTCATACTTGGCTATCGCACCATTTGAAAATTGTAAATCAACACCCTCAACACAAAAAAATCGTGTTTGCGCCAAGGTAGTAATTTCAAGAATTTTAGGAAGTTTCGACATATCAAACCAACTTTAACATAAGCTAGTGATATTAAACGATTATTCGTGAAATCGCATTCAATTTCCGCATCAAATGGTTGATTTTACGAAATTAATTTAGTGTTAGTTTAAGTTCGGGTAGGAGTGTGGAGCAGGAATTTAAGCCTCGCTAGTCACATCCCAGCGCTCAAGTTAACTTATAAGGTCTCAACACTAAACCGAATTTGAGTACGTAACTTGCCTTCAAACCAGGCATCAACATCCAATTGATGATGCTTAGATTTTATGGTAAATCCATCCTGAATACCTGGGCTAATTTCAAGCATTTTTAAACCCGTTCCTTGATAGACCACATCCAATGACACGTGCATTGGATAATACCCATCCAAAAAACGGCGCATAAATGGTCCATTGTGCAAAGTGTAGGTACCATCGTCATTCACCGAAAGTGCCTTGGTAAAACCTTCAATACAGATGCTCGCATTTTTGCCAACATTAACCAATTGCACGGTAGGACCTTCAACCCAGGTTTTTTCAATATTAACAGCATGGCTGACTCGAATATCTTTAATGCGATCGGATTTAAATACAATTTGGACTTGGCTGAACACATCCATATTCTGATGACATTGACGCATTTTCACCCAGCCATCATCAAGGCTGTTTTCTTCAATAATCATAAGATTGGTATGATGATGAATCGATTTTTGAGGTTTATCCTTCAAAAATACCAGTTCACCCTCATTAACATAAGTGTAATTGGGTGGATCGAGGTTGTCACTATTAAACCACTTCTCCAAGTCTTCAGGAGTTACCTCATTTGCAGTCAGTTTAAAGCTTCCCATTAGACCGGCAAAAACCATTATCAGTATTAGCACCACACTATTACGCAACATCCACATCTCCACACAGTATTACTAAAATCACAACAAATCGTTACCATTAATTTACAGTAGTCATTATAATCCTAGACTAAATTCCTGATATAGTTGACTATTTTTGGCTTTCAGTCTTTCCCATCAGGCTAACTTATTGATTCATATGCTCATATAAAAAAGACCATGATAGACTGGAACACCCTAAAAACCGTATTTCTCGACATGGATGGCACCCTGTTAGATCTTCATTTTGACAATTATTTCTGGCAGCACCATGTACCCAAGCGTTATGCCGAGTTACATGATATAAATATCGACAGCGCCCATAAAATCTTAACCCCAAAATTTCGCAAACTAGAAGGCACCATGCATTGGTATTGTGTTGATTATTGGAGCGAAGCCCTGGGTCTGGATATTGCGTTATTAAAGGCCGAGGTCAATCACCTCATCGCCGTCCATCCTCACGTGGTGGCATTTTTAGAAATGCTACAACAAAAAAACATTCAGCGTGTATTGGTCACCAACGCTCATCAAAAAAGTTTAGATTTAAAAATGAAACATACTGCGTTAAATAATCATCTCGACAAAATTATTTGCGCACATGATTTTAATATCCCAAAAGAACATGACGAATTTTGGGGAAAGTTACAACAGCATTATTCCTTTGAGTGTGACACTAGTTTGTTCATTGATGATAGTCTGCCAGTACTACGTTCAGCACAACGATTTGGATTTATTCACTTACTCGCGATTTATAAACCCGATAGTAAACTAAACATAAAAGATGTTGAGGATTTTCAAGCAATTCATAGTTTTGACGAGATTATGTAGTTGTGGTGATCAAGGTTCCAGTCTGTCATACCGGT
>CAYQUC010000053.1:0-2367 GCA_964420605.1 uncultured Thioalkalispiraceae bacterium
GTACGGAATGGTGTGGTAATTCCTGTGCCGGTGGTGATCATAACGTCATATTCTTACACGGTAACTCCCCCGAATTTCCATTTGATAGTAATGGTAATGTCGCACGTTCATTTGAATGGAATGAAGACATGGATGGTGACACTATTATGCCTGGTGCATGGCCATTGGAAGAATTGTATGCGACTTATATTCACGATCCCGAAGGTCATCTGTTAATGCCACATGTAGGTGGTCGACGTTGCAATCTAGATTGGCATCACCCTGAGTTAGAACGTCTGATTGAAATCGAATCGGCCTGGGGTCATTTCCCCTGGTTATACGAAGATACCATGCGTAAGGGATATAAACTCGGTGCCTCAGCCAATGGTGACGAGCATCGAGGCCGTTGTGGTGGTGGTGTGCCAGGGACCGCCGTGTTTGGTACTAAGGGTGGTGTAACAGGAATTATCGCCCCAGAATTAACCCGCAAGACTATTGGCAAAGCACTACGGTCACGGCATACCTATGCAACTACTGGCGAACGTTTGGTCGGTTTAACGCGTTGTGGCGCGCACATTCAAGGAGACGAATTTACACATATCGGTTCGGCTACAATTGCATACCGTTTTCTTGGAGATAAAGGTTGGGATGAGATAGCCGCATTTGATCATACCGGTTGTTTCTGGAAACGAAATTTACAACAGGAGCTTGGATTTTCAGATCGGTTAATCCGAATACGGTGGGGTGGTGCGCGTATACGCGATCGTTATCGCTGGGCAAATTGGAATGGTACTATCACCATAAACAACGGTGTCATCCACGAATTCTCCGGCTTTGGCTTTGAACATATCGAAGAAAGTTGCTGGCGCTCAGCTCCAACGAAAATTGGTTTTCACTCGGATACCTATGGTGATGCCGATGGAATTACTATCGATTTAAGTAATTTGGAACACTGTAATATCAGGATAGAAGGAACCATTGATGGTTACGTTAAAGTTGGTAACCCATTAGACGGCAATCCCTTTGTGCATTGTCCAACATTCAGTTGGGAAATTAGCGGAAAAGATTTACTAACCGAAGGAAGCCTACGCAAAGAACTCGGTGGAACCGAACTTTTTTTAGCTGCTGAACGACTAACTGAAACCCCAACACCACGCGATGTCAGTGGCACACTAGAATTAGACGCTATAAATGGCCCTCATGGTTTCCGTCCTGTTTATTTAGCCGGACGGCAAATTGACGATGCAAAAGTATGGACTTCTGCAATGTTCATCGAATTTAAATAATTATAAGACTCACTAATCACTCAAAAAAACCGTCATGCTGGTAGTGTTGGCCGGCATCTAAAGTTCAATCCACAAATCTTAAAAAACTGTATTGATCTTATAATTCCTGCAATCCATGTTGCTGATATACCTCACGCACCGTATCCCCAAGCATAAACTTATAAAATTGTTGACCATAACGTCCACCATCAGCAATCACACCAACAGCATATTCAGTAATCGGATTTAAAGAATCACGTAACGGCAATAACTCAACAATCTCAAATAGGTTAGGAAAAACCCGACAATAGCGTAACGCTAAATGATAATACACCACCGCAACATTAGCGTTACCATCAACCAGAGCCTGAGGCGCTTCACGATGATGAATTTTACTGCCATAGAAGGTTTTTATAGTATTTAATTTCTGTTGCGATAATCCAGTATTTAATAAAAACTCGTGATACACCTGATAACTGGATTTTTCAGTATCTGGATTAGAAATAAATAAACAGACATCGTCCCGAAATAAATCGTCGACCGAACTAATATTTAAAGGATTACTTTTTAGAACCAGTAATACATTACCCTGACTTTTAATGAATTTTGAATATTGTAGGCAATATTTTTGAGTGACAAGATTTTTTAAAATTAACTCCGGGCCAATAAACACATTTGCTATTGCCGATATTGTTAAGTTACCCAATACCAAACCGTTATTCTGCAATGCATCAACCAACACAGCCGGTGGGGTCGTCGCATAAAATATATCGTCAAGCTCAGGATGAAGTTCCAAAAAAGTTTGCACTGATTCCTGTAAAGCCATGTGATGGTTGCCATCAGAATATACCACTAATTTTGCGCGGATGGGATCACCATGAAAATCAAGACACAAATTAGAGCCCGAATGAGACCACTGTTGCTGTGGTTCTGTCGAGGCTTGTGCACGCTCTATCGGCCAGTTAAGTTTTGACATGGTAAACCCTAACCCTATATTAGATGATATAGCTTTAAATTATCATAAACCAAAAACGAGTGTTATTTAAGTTATTATTTAATTATTTTATTATAATACCCATTAGAATTGCACGAAAATAATGCACTGTTAAGTTTATAGTGTTTA
>CAYQUC010000053.1:2467-22450 GCA_964420605.1 uncultured Thioalkalispiraceae bacterium
ATAGTAATAGGAAATATACAAAATGAATCGAGTGAATTTAGCGGTTTTACTTCTGGTTATTACAATAGGCTGTAACAGTCCTGCAATATCGGATACAACGCAAGAATGTTCAGCATTGTTTTGTGTAATTCTAATTTTAATTCTGTAACTAAATAATTTATCTAATTAATAAGAAACTGTTTATAAGTTTAATAGAGCTTTACTATTCTGATTATTAATTCGATATTCAGTTTATGTTAAGAGATAACTATTATACTATTAGTTATTAACATAAGCTTAAGCGTTATAATCAGATAAACTAATTTTAAGGATGAAATTATGAAGAAAAATTTAAACTCCTATTTTTTTATTGTAATAACAGTCACTAGTATTTTTTTGCAGATATCATGCAGCAAAAACTCATCATCCGGTACAGAAAATTCTACGGTATTAAGTAGCCCCAAAAATGTTTTTGCAATATTAGAAAACAATAAAACAAAATTAAGCTGGGATGGGTTAAATGTTACTGATATTGATTTTAGAGTTGAACGTTCTCTTGCTAATGATAATAATTTTATTGATGTGAGCGGTAAGTTACCTGCAACTCAGTCTAGTTTTATTGATCCCATGATTCATAGAATGTATGGAGATAGTTTTGAATATCGAGTTATCGTTAGCGATAATAATGTTAGTTATACCTCTACTACAAGCAATATCATAACACCGAGTACTGATTTAAATATCATTCATTTTTCTCCACAATTCATTAATAGCGTGAGTGGTTTAGATGCTTCACAGTTTGGATTTAAGTTGGAATTTAATGGTGATGGTACTACAGTAGCAATTGCTACGACTGGTCGTAGTATCGTCGACGGACAGCAACCTAGTCCATCAGCGGCCATTGAGTTAATTACACGAAGCGGTGTCAATCAATGGGATTCAACTTCAAGAATAATCATGAGTAGTAACTCAAGTACCATGCGGACCTTTTCATTAAGTCCTGACGGCACCACTCTAGCCATTGGTGAAAGAGTTCCGAAAACGGGTACTAATATGGGAGCCGGACTAGTAAAAATTTTTACCAAAGATAAACTTGGAAATTGGAATACTATAACTCCAATCGTTTTAGTATCGCCGAAACAAGGGGAAATGTATCAATTTGGTTCAGTGTTAAAATTTAGCCCAGATAGTAAAACCCTAGCGGTGGCAGAAACTGGGACCTCTATTGTTCGTTTTTATAACAATGTTTTAAATACGGGCTGGGCTACAACAGCAACTACAGTATTAAATGACAATACAATAATAACAATCAATACTACAGAACAAGCGATGGAATTTAGTCCTGATGGTAATTTTTTTGCGCTTGCTAATATGTTTATGGATGTTGATAGTAGCGTTAATGCTGGAGCCGTTGAATTATTTTCTAAAAATCGTAACGGTGTTTGGGAAATAACGGCATCAAAGATTTTTTTCTCAAAAAGTGTGGGTAATAATTTCAATTTTGGACAATCAATTGCATTTAACCCTGATAGTACCTCAATAGCAATTGGAGAAGCTCGTACCAATATTGTCTTAAAAAATAACACTACTTATAGGGGAGGCAATGTACAATTATTTACTAAATTTAAAAATAACAATTGGAAATCAATACCCGAACATGTTTTTGTTTCTTCTGCATCAAGTGGAAATTTTTATGGCAAAAAGATAGCGTTTAATCGAACAGGAAAAATCTTGGCCATAAGTGATAGTCAAACAACATTGTTTACGAAATTAAATACAGTAACCTATGCCGGTGTTGTGGCTGTATATCGCAAAGACAGTCAAGGAACATGGAATGAACGTCCCTCTGAAATGTTAGCATCGAATTCAACTGTGGCAAGAGGTGGTGAAGAAAAAAGAATCGAACAATTTGGAAATTCATTTGCTTTTAATCCGACGGATGACACGTTATTTATTGGAGAACCTTTTGGTATAACCGACAGAGCATTAAATATTCAAACAGGATTCGTTAATGTTTATGATACAGGTACTTTTTAATAAAAATATTAAAAAAAAGCCTCTTAAAGTAAAGAGGCTTTTTAGTTAGTGATAAATTAATGTCTTATTGTTTCTTCCTAGCCCTGAAGCTAATTAAGCCGATAGAAAGTATCGCTAACAACAATAATAAAGGATCAAACTTAGCGGTTGGTGAAAGTGAGCAACCACCTGAATCTGCATTATTACTAGTAGTTGCAGCGGTAACACCATCAATAGGCGGGTTTTCTAGAATGATGACTACAGATGTTGTACCCATTAAAGGTGTTGTTGCATTGTCAGTTGCTTCAACTGTTAGGGTATAAGTACTAGGATTTAGGTTAGCAGGATCGATAGTGAATGTATTTGGTATATTGTCAATATCTGAAAGATTATTACCTGCTGATTGCCACACATAAGTATGGTTATCATTTGGATTCCCATCAGTGACAGTAGCTGTTACAACAATATTGGTTCCATTTTTAAATACTGTGGTGCCATTGGTGTTGCCCTGTTTAACAGCAAGTGAAACAGTTGGAGCCACATTAACTGCACTTGGTGTAACAATGTTTGTGAGTACCGCAGTTGAATAATTCAAATTAATGTCATACGCAAAAATTTGGAACCTGTAATCTTTATTATTAATTAAATTTTTAATCGTTGCCGTACTTGCTTTGCCAACATAAACAACCGTGTCGTTTGAGGCGCTAGGGATTATATCATTAACCTTAAATTGTTTTTGGGGCATTAAATCGGCTTGAGTTGTTGTTGGTGTGATTCCTGGAGCATTACCAACAATTAGAATTTTATAAAAGTCTACGTTTATTGTTGGCTGTTTCCAACTGAGAGTAACACTAGTGTCACCAGGTGCTGTTATTGGTAGAGTTACAGGATCTTGAGTTGCGCCATTGTTTGGATTGGGTGGTGTTAAAATTATATCTGAACAAGAGTAATAATAAGTTCGATCTTGAGGCAGCGTTCCATTTGGGCCATTGGGTTCAGGCCGAGTGGTTGCAGCTCCCCACATTTCTTGTATTAATTGCAATGTACAGTCATCACAAAGTTCTATTGGTAATGTAATTGGAACACTATAGTTTTTAATTGTGTCATCCACATTATGTGGGATTATAATATTGTTATTAATTTTTAGAGGAATAAAATTACTATCATTGGCTGGCGAATAACTTATTAAATAAATTCCATTATGGTGTATTGTCTCAACAAATTCACCCGTAATAATTTCACCAGCTTTATAATTTTTTGGATTATTTACACGTGGCAAAGGTGTTCCATTTAAAGCGCCACAAGGCTCAACTTTAAGAGTTCCATCACTATTATTTCGTGGTGGGGTTGTTAAGCTATTTGGTGTCCACAACGCATGTGCAAAAACCTGCATCGGTATCATCGCCATTACGAACCCAATGACACCCAAAATTTTTATTTTTTTCACTATTATCTCCCGTGGTATTTCTAAATACGACCTAAAAAATTGTGATTAAATTTTAAGCTGTTTTGACGGCGTTATCTGTGATTGAATACGCTTTTATCATAAAACTAAAATTTAAACTATGTCTATTATAATGGCGTTGATGGCCATAGTGTATTGATAGGGAGTAGGGTTATTCCAAATAAAGTGCATACTGCGTTGTAAAATCACTAATTAGTGAGAGTGGGTAACATTTAAAGATGTATTTTTGTTGTTATATCATTGAAATCCTTAATATTATTACAATTAAAAATAAGACTAAAATCGGCTAAAATATAAAGAAGTATATATCGGAGGTATAACGATGATTAAATTACACAAACTGAGTACTACTGAGTAAATGGAATTGGCTGTTGTGCTTTGGGATAGTGTATAAATGATCAAAATAACATTTAAATTACAGATGAGTAACGTGAATAATTAGATAAACGATTTGCGCAATACGAACTCGACAAAGGCGCTAGTGCAGCAATAGCCGTTAATGCTTTTATCAGTGGTAAATATTTCCAGTCATTTTCAGTTTGGTTTTTTAATATGTCGCGTTTCGTACTGTTAACCGGCACAAACCCCTCATGATTAAATTTATCTTTATTTCCCACCACCCAAACCAGTTCAGACCGTGAGCGGCTTCTTATCCAAAAACAACTCACCGCTGTGTTTTTTGATGCCGTTTTTCGTAATAGTTTTTTTACTGCATTTAATCCTTCATTAGTAATCACTGTTTGCCAGGTATTATCACCAATTCGATTAGCAAAGCTGTCTAATACGCGCCGAGTTCGGTTTAGTGCTTTTTTTTCACATTGGGATATGAAAGTCACCATCATTTGTGTTTTACCTACAATACAATTATGTTTTAATTTTTTTCTTTTCGTCAGATGACATATAGTTATCTGAAGTGATAACTTTTTTACGTGTTTTTGCTTCTAGCTCGTTACGTGCTTTTTTGGCTATATTGCCTCCTGCTTTAGCTGTGCTTTTATTTTCTTCCAGACCGGTGGCATTGTCACTTTCTGAAATTTGACGTGTGGATAATTCTGCCAGAGCAGTAAATATTAACTCGGCTTCACTCATGTGGTCGCGCAGGTTTTGGCTTTCCAGAGCTTTTAATGTTTTATGATCTTTTACACTTATTCCGGACCATTCCTGATGGATAATATTGGTTAAAATAGCGAATTCTTCACCTTGTTTGACATCGTGATCGTCCCAGTAATCTGTTAGTTTATTGCGGGTTTCTTGTCCGGTCATGCGTTGTTGAATCCACTTATTACTGCGACCATGTTGTTGCCAGGTTTCACGGGCACGATTAAGTGATTTTGCTGGGTCGGCCATTTCCTGCATTCGTTCGTAACCTACCTTGGCTAACCATAGTTTAATCGGTTCGGCTTTGGGGCTGGGTACAGATTGCACCAAGCGAAGCAAAGTTTCGGCTGTTGCCACATCGGTAAGTCGTTGTTTTCCATCAGTTGCGGTCATTTTCAACCGGTGACAATCTGTCACCAGTTGACTTCCATCTTTAACAAGGCGCTGTTTTAATTTATTCCAATACTTACGTGCAGCCTGATAGTCTGCTTGCTGGGTCAGAACTTGCACTATGTCGATCACTGAAAACCACCATATTTCTGATTCTCCATCATAAACGCGACGGATTTGATAGTTTTCAAATAAAGTCATGTCTGTTTTCAATTGGATCTCTCCCTGATTATTGTCATTTGATTAAAAAACTATAAATCCTTATGTTGTGATGTCACACCTTTTGTTTCATGATGTTGTAGCGCAATGGCTTTTACTTGTTCAAACATAAAATCCAATGCTTTGTGATTTGTAAAAGCTTGTAAACACTGCTGTCGAAATTCCTGCTCAGTGGCGTTTTCTTTAGCACAAATAAATGCCCAAGGAAGAACTAGAGTATCTTTTATTAGATCGGCAACGTCAAAAACCAGTGCTCCACGACGGGTTTTGCCATGCATTACAGCAAAACCATGCGGAATACCTAATACCCAAAGTGTTGTTGCTGCTAGACCATAGGCCAGATAATTTCCGTGGTTTAAAAAACCATTTGCTATATCAACTGATTCTCTGTCACGGACAAAATGACTTTTTTTGGTCTGGTTAGCGGCAGTTTTATAGAGTCGTTTGGTGAAGTCAGCTTCGATTTGTAATAACTTAGATACTGTTGTGGCTTGTTCAATTTTAATTGCGGTGCTATTTAAGGATGATGCGATATCATCATTACGCAAATCAAAACCTTCGCTTTTCAAGTCTCGATCTTTTGCCCAAACAGTTTGCATAAACTGTATTCTAGCGATTTGTAACTTTTTTGCTGCATTGAGTCTTTTTTTATCGTCAAACCAAAAGGCCATCCATCCTTGAATGTATTCTGTCGGACGATATTCACTTTGTGGTGATAGCCATTCAATTTCATTAGCAATCAATAGTGGGGTACCACCACCACCACAAAATCCGATTAGCACGCTTGCCGATGCTAACATTCTTACTGCCGCTTGGCTTATGGATGTGCCAGTTCCCAATAAAATTACAGTCGTGTTGGCTATTGGAATATTCCAATAATGATTATTATTTTTTTCCTCAGTAAGATACAGCACTCGTCCGTCCTTCTGCATTACCCGGCACTTTTCCAGATAATATATATTGGCACGTTTAGAATGTAATATTGCTTTTAAATCAGATAATTGTTCCATACGATCTATTGTTGTATATTTATAGTTTGCAAGCGTATTCCAATAAAAATAGTGTTGAAATAATTTTATGTGTAAATAATATTACACTTAAAAAAATGGATAACAATAACGTACTACGACAATACTAATGTATAAGCTGGACTAGTTTAAATTTTTATGTGTAACTAAAATTAAAAACAGGTAGTTTTAAAATTTACTTAAGGTTTTAATTTTGTATTTAAAATCCCAAACATCTTAATGCCCATCATTAAGTTTTCGTACAATTTTGTCAATCAGATTTTTGAGGATAATATCAATTATAGAGTGTTACTATTTTAATTGTCTTAATTGATAATTTGCTAAATGAATAATTAATGACATCATTAAAATGCTCAATATTAGTGCAATTAATAATAAGATCAAAATCGATTAAAATAGAAAGAAGTCAATGTCAAAGTTATAACGATGATTAAACTACACAAACTGGAGTATTATTGAGAAAATTAAATTGGTTGTTGAACTTGTGCTATACGAACTCTACAAAAACGCTGGTGAAGCTTGGAAAGTTGTAAAAGCAAGAATAACAAATTGAAATGAAGACAATAACAATCGGTATGGATACTGAATATGATATCCAAAAAAAATATCAGTATGACGAATCTAAAAAAGATCGACGTGGTAACGAGTTTCTTAACTGTATCGATGCTGTAATTATAAATATCAGCTTTAATCCTTAAGTCGTTTTACACTAAAAAAATTATTAATCGTCTTTACAGTAAAGCAGGTATTAGACATTAATTATCTAATTGAAAAATCGTATGTAATAATCATACGTTTGAATAGGATTTTTTGAACAGCCAATATCATAATTAGCTGATGATGGTGATAAGCTTAGTTTCTGTATTTCTTTAAGTTATTATCATAAAACTTCAATTTAAACTGAGTCTATATATAAAGGTGTTGATGCAGACATTGTATTGCTAGGGCGAGGGTTTTCAAATAAAGTGCATACAGTGTCGTAAAATCATCAGTTTGAGATAGTAAATAACCTTAAAATCCATTATCGTTAAAAACCGCATATTCTATTGATATCATAATTAAAAGGACAATGGAGCTGTCATGCCGTTTACAGTAAGTCAATTAATGAAGGTTTCATCTAAAGTTTCTTTGCTTGTTTTAACTATTTCATCAATATCGGTATTATCGATTTTAAAAATAGTGCCGGTTCAGGCAGAAGCGATTTGGAAACCGGGTAGTAGTATTTCTGCTCGAAATAATGATCCGTTTGTGAATTTTAAAGCGGCTCCCTGTCGAAATTTTACTCGTACAAAACACACTAAAATATTTAAGCCGGGTGAATCGGTCTTAGCGCAATGGAGTGAAACACGGGATCATTTTGGTCGTTTTCAATTTAATTTATTACAGGTAAATATCGCGACTGGTCGAGAAGAAATAGTGGTACCAAAGTTTGTTGATGTGCCTGATAATATTAACGGTGCGATCAATGGCACTCAATTTCACGAGTTTCAACAAAATATCAATTTACCGTTAAGCTTAACGGATAACACACCCATTCCGACTGGGGATTATGTTTTACAGTTAGTGCATCAAACTACGCCAGTTGATGCGGCTGTTGATGTTAATAATAACCCTGCGGCAAACTATTATTCTTGTGCTGATATTCGTATTGAGAATCTGAATTTTAATGATACGATTGCGCCGAGCAATGTAAGTAACCACCAACTTACCTTAATAGCTAATAACTATAAGCTTGATTGGATTAATCCTGTGTCTAATGGGATTGCAACTGAGAACTTAGCCTATAAGCTGTTAGTTTTGCTTAATCCAAATTCAGCTATCACGGTGACTGCAAACCAGCTCGCTAATAAAGAATATCGAGTGGGTGATGTTATCGGTGGCACTACCACAGTAGCGTATGTGGGCAATGGTGAAACATTTACAGTTGCTAAAATTGGAGCAGGGGATAATGCTTTTAAGATTTTTAGTTATGATGTTAATGGCAATTATTCTTCGGGTGTTAATTTTGCGGATGCGAATGTTAATTTTGTGGTTCAGCAAGGTAACATTACGGATGCTAGCTTGTTGCAGGTGAATACTGGGAATATTGTTATTACGGCCAATGTGTTGAGTAATGTTGCTAATGAAACATTTCGCTATGATTGGACGCAGAATACACAATTGAGTCAATCGGTATTAGAAGATATTGACGGTGATTTAACGAATATGAATTTTGTGATTAATTCATCAGTACTGGCCTCCGGTAGTTATACGGTAAATTTGAATGTTATTTCTTCGCTTAACAATTTAAGTACAGCTGTAACACTGGAGTTGGTTTTGTCTGAAAATTCGTCACCCAATCCCAATGTAGTCATTACGACTCCTGAAGAAAAGGCGGCTGGTTGTACGTTAGTTAGTACTAACGTCGTGTTTGATCCAGTGCTGTTATTACTTTTCTTGATTTCAATTTTGGCTTTAGTTAAAAAACGAGGCGTAAAACAGAACGACTTCAATCCACCATAAATGATTTTGTTTTTAATAGTTCACCATTAATAATAATGCTAATTTTATGTTGTCCAGGGTAATGCTTGCGGGTACTCATTTGCTTAAATGAGTGATTTTTATTTATCCATTTTTGTGATTCTTGTATTGTTGCTTCGGATATTTTGAATACTTTTTGGGATAAGCTGCCATTGGATTTTAAATAGTGAATGGCATATTCAAGTCTAAGTTGTCCTAGTTTTTTTGAGTCTGTTTTTATTTCGACTTTAAAGTTAAATGGATTGCCAATAGCGACGTTTTTATCACAAGTGAATTTAGTTATAGAGACGTGTTTTGGTTTTTTATAACCAAACAGTTGTAATATTTTTCTATCACCTTTTTTAAGCAGTGTTCGACATCCGTGTTTGACTAACCAGTTGACTTCTTCATTTTGTCCTAACCAGTGCTTTGCTATTGTGTGAATTAATTTTGGGTGGTCTTTTGCGATGTCATTTAAATTATTCGCGACACTGCGACGTACATAGAGTTCAGAATCGTTTTTTAAAGTTTCTAATATTGGTAAAATAAGTTCAGGATCTTTTTTAAATTCAGGTAATGCCATGGCCCACGGTAAACGCGGTCGACAACCCTCGGTGGCGAGTCGGCGTACATGGTAATTTTTGTGTTTCGACCAACGTACCATTTGTGCCATCATCTTTTTTGGGTTTTGAATAATGAATGGCCGCACTGCAAATTCAGAGCTGGAGTATTGGGTAAACAACGCTAATGCGGGCATTGATGTCTGCCAATCATCTCGGCCATAGAGTTCGATGTAGGCGGGAAAGAACATCGCTTCATAACTGCCAAATTGGGATACTATTTTAGATAGTAGCGTGATTGATTTGGGATACGGGTGTTGTATGTGCTGCTTTAAACAACGTGTAATATGATACATGCGGTCTTTTAGCTCACGATTTGACCACTTAGAGTCCATCACATCGTTAATAAAATTACGTGAGTTGAGTTTAGGGTAAATCTGTTTAATTTGTGTCGCTAAGTTTGTTATGTAGTTTGTTGAGTAAGCATTTTTTAACGGTTCAGGCATGGTTTAGTGTGTTCCTGTCTGTTGCAGTAAACTATTACAATGTAATTTATAAGGTTAATTGCAGTATACAGGATCGTGACGACAGAATATGTCAGCAGCAATCGCCGTGGGCTGGTGAATAGGTTATAATTTCAACTTATTATCATTTAGATACCCCAAATTTTTTATATCAATTAATCACCGTATTACGACCTTAGCGAAAACAACTATCTAATGGAAACCGTAGAAAATCTATTTTCATACCGCCAGTATTGGGCTAAACGTTTTGGTATTGCACCAGTATTGCCGATGTCTCGAGAAGAGATGGACGATTTGGGTTGGGATAGTTGCGACATTATTTTAGTCACAGGTGATGCCTATGTTGATCATCCGAGTTTTGGCATGGCACTGATTGGACGATTACTTGAAGCACAAGGTTTTCGGGTTGGTATTATCTCGCAACCGGATTGGCGCAGTGCTGAGGATTTTCAACGCTTGGGTCAACCGAATTTATTTTTTGGCATTACTGCGGGTAATATGGACTCGATGATTAACCGCTATACGGCTGATCGTAAAATTCGATCGGATGATGCTTATACTGCTGATGCCGAAGGGGGCAAACGCCCCGATCACTCGGTGGTGGTTTATGCCCAGCGTTCGCGTGAAGCGTATAAAGGTGTGCCGGTTATTATTGGTGGCATTGAGGCATCATTGCGTCGAATCGCGCATTATGACTATTGGTCTGACAAGGTTAGGCATTCGATTTTAATGGATTCAAAAGCCGATATACTTGTTTATGGTAATGGTGAGCGTCAAATTGTAGAAATAGCACATCGACTTGCTGCAAAAGAAAATATTAAAGAAATTAATAATATCCGTGGCACCGCAGTGATGCGCTCGTCGATGCCTGAAAACTGGGTTGAAATTGATTCTACATTTATTGATACACCTGGAAAAATCGAAAAGCATAGCGATCCATATGCGCAAACTCCGGGTAATAACAACCAGACAACGAATTCGGATGTTAATGAGTCGCAAGATTTAAAATTTGATGAAGGCAAAAAATTAGTCAAATTTCAGCCGCACATTTTAAAAGTAAAACGCGATAAAGACAGTTATATTCGCTTACCGCATTTTAAAGCGGTGAGTAAAGATCCGGTTCTGTATGCACATACCTCACGTATTTTGCATCTTGAAACCAATCCGGGCAATGCACGGCCGTTGGTACAACGTCACGGCGATCGCGATGTTTGGTTAAACCCGCCCCCCATTCCATTAACAACAAAAGAAATGGATCGGGTTTACGAGTTACCGTATAACCGTGTGCCACATAAAGCCTATGGCGGTAAAAAAATTCCAGCTTATGAGATGATTCGATTCTCGGTTACGATTATGCGTGGTTGTTTTGGTGGTTGTACTTTCTGTTCTATAACTGAACACGAAGGGCGCGTGATTCAAAATCGTTCGGAAGATTCGATTATTAAAGAAGTTGAAAGCATTCGTGATAACGTACCGGGCTTTACGGGTGTTATATCAGATTTAGGTGGACCAACTGCAAATATGTATCGCTTGCATTGCAAGAGTAAAAAAATTGAATCAGCGTGTCGTTTATTAAGCTGTGTTTATCCGTCTATTTGTAAAAATTTAATTACTGATCATTCTGATTTAATTAGTATTTATCGACGTGCGCGCAAGTTACCAGGCATTAAAAAAATATTGATTGGCTCGGGTGTTCGTTATGATCTCGCGGTAGAATCGCCAGAATATGTAGAAGAGTTGGTAACGCATCACGTTGGTGGTTATTTAAAAATTGCACCAGAACATACCGAAGCGAATCCGTTATCTCTAATGATGAAACCTGGCATCGGAACGTATGAACGTTTTAAATTATTATTTGATAAATATTCAAAAAAAGCCGGTAAGGAACAATATTTAATTCCATATTTTATCGCAGCACACCCGGGTACCACGGATAAAGATATGTTAAATCTTGCGTTATGGTTAAAAACCAATGGTTTCCGTGCGGATCAGGTGCAAACATTTTTACCGTCACCAATGGCCGCTGCAACAGCGATGTATCACAGTGGTAAAAACACATTACGAAAAGTGTCATACGACAGTGAGGCTGTTGAAACTGTTAAAAAATTAAAAATTCGTCGGCTTCATAAGGCTTTTTTACGGTACCACGATGCCAATAATTGGCCGTTATTGCGCGATGCACTCAAAAAAATGGGGCGTGAAGATTTAATCGGTAATAGTAAAAAACATTTAATTCCTATTTATCAACCCAAGGGGACTGGCTATCAACAGTCGGGTGATCAGAATAAAAAGTATACTAAGTTTGTCACAAAAAATTCTAATGAAACTGATTTAAATAAATCCGTTAAAAAATCCAAGCGTAACAAAAAAAGTCGCGTGGTATTAAATAAAAATAATAAAAAGACTAGGAGTAAAAACTACTAGTCTTTAAAATTATCAGTTTTTATTTTTTCGTCGACACTTGGCGATGTAACGAGCCGATGCAGTATCGCAAGGATTAGACGTAAAGTTACTTTCTAATTTTTGCTTGTTAGTTTTTTGTTTTGCATCATTTTCACTATCCGCTATTATTTTATTTTCATAAATATCTAACTCATTATTAATATCAGGGCGCTCTTCATTTAGAGTTTTGGCACGTTTAGCTTCTAATCTGGTTTTTTTTACGATGCCTTTAGATTTTGATGACGTTTTTTTTAACACCAGTGTTTTTTTGAACTTGGTTTTCTTGTTGCGTCTTTTCGTTGGTTTTTTAGTGGATTTCGCGGTTTTTAGCTTCCTCTTTTTAGTAGGTGATTTTTTACGACGTTTCGCTTTTTGTTTACGTTTTATTTTTATTTTTGCTTTAGCTTGTTTTTTAGATTTAGTTTTTTTCTTAACGTGTTTAGTTTTTGTTTTAGGTTTTATTTTCGATATTTTTTTATTTTCTTTTTTAATAGTTTGTTTATTTTCTTTCACTAAAATAACATTTTTAAATGAATCGTTTTGGGTCTGAACTTTTTTTGGCGATAAATTTTTATTTTTGACATAGGGGATAAATTTTTGGTTGTTGTTTAAATTCGAGTTAAGCTGAGACGTATTGTCAGAATTCGATTCTGGTTTAATAATGTCTGTTGTATTCGTTATGCCGCTTTCGGGATAACTAATGCTGGATAATGTTTCGTCTGATTCCATATCAATTTTTATAGTATCATCATCAGCATAGTTAAGGTTTTTGTTGTTATCTTCAGGTAAGTCAGATTTAGTGTGTGTTGGGTAAATTTCATCTAAATACTTATTAAAATTGATAGCTTTTTTAAATAATTCTTTTGCTTTGATGAGATCTTTTTCCACGCCTTCACCTTTCTCATACATTTCACCTAACTTAACCAGTGAGCTAATGCTACCGGATTCAATCATTTTGGTATGATACTCAACTAAATCTTTTAATTTGGCCTCTTGTTTTTTAATGATATATAAATATGAAATTGAAATAACAATAAATACTGATAAAAAAATAACCAGTGATTTGATGTAAAATTTTGATGTAGTCATAATACTGTTTCACTTTGTCTATATTAAATTATGTTTAAAATAATATATCGACAGACATCGATACTACCAGTGGTTCTTTGTCATCGGTTATAACAGCATCAAATAAACCATAACGACCGGAGTTACCGTCTGAATAACCGGGCTTTATTTTTGAAGCTTGAATTTTAATGTCCATTTTCGGGTTTACGTCATAACGCAGACCAAACGCAGTGGATTCTTGAACAAGTGCATATTTTGTTTTTGTTTTTCCCTTGTCAATTCTAGCCAATGTTATGTAGGGTAAAAACTTTGATATTTGATAACCAAATGTGAAGTAACTTGAATTTTGGTCGGGTAATAATGCTTGTATGCTAGCATCAGTATCACGGTGAGTTAGTTCGGAATATAAAATGAAATTACCAATATCAATAATTAATCCAAAACTTCCAATAGATATCCGTGACTCGTTTATATTTAATGATTTAGAATCCACTACACCTTGGTTATGTGTTACTTGGAAGGTCACATTATCTGTCGCGATATTTAATTCAAAACCGAAGAGTTCATGAGATTCAATTCTGGCTTTGTCACCGGAGCTATAGGTATTTCCAGCATTAGCTCCTCCCGTACCGGTGTCATTGAGAAATGTTGATGATATAAAGACACTATTCCTATCACTACCTAGATACGTATTAAATAAAACAGCCGCATTAAATACTTGGGTTTCATAGATAAATTCAATACCTTCTGGAGAGTTAATGACATTGGTTGTATATACTTCTTCTGGTGGTACAACCCAGGGATAGGCATGTCCAATATCAATATAATTTGAAACCAAATAAAATGGTATTTTTAACCGACCAAATCGAAATGAAGCATTTTGATTGATAGCATAAGTGGCATAAAACCATTTTGCTGTAGTTTGATAGTTTTCTTTTCCTTCTGATAATAACGTTAAAGATAATTCAAGTTTGTCAACAACTTGGCTGTTGAACTGTAACCCGATATGACTGTGGTGGGTAAAATCAAGATAGTTTTCTGCGTATTCATTTAAGTAGGTTACATCCTTGCTGTCGGTATAGGTTCCAATTAATGAAGCGTAACCGGTGATGTCAATTTCGCGTGCGATGGTATTGGTAGATAGTACAGAATTTAAGATAATTAAAATAAATCCATATCGTGTTATCCAGTTCATTGTAACTCCCTTGTTTACTAAATTAGTATTTTTTAAAGTTCGATTTTTATTATATTGTTAAGAAAAAATATTAATATTTTCTTAATTTTTATTTATAATTTTTATTTATCATTTACATGAAGTAATTAATAATGAATGCATTAACTACTGTATACATAGTAGATAACATTCAGTGAATTAATTTTTATAATCGTTCTAATCGGTAATTGTGTGATGCAGTTTTGCATTTACTTTAAATAGTGAGGTTTCTTTACTGGCGTTAAAATAATTGTATGAAGTTAATTAGCGCTAACAAACTTAAAAGCTTAAATAAAAGTTAGCGCTTACTAAATTAAAAACTTAAAAGTGATATTCTTTCTCACAAAAATAAAAAATGATGGGTTCGGCAGTTAAATAAATGGGGAGTAAACCTTAAGTATTTATTAAGGTTTTGATAGGGTGTTTATTTTTCGCGTCAAGTTATAGTTTCAAGCCAATGATTAATTTGCTCTACTTCGCGAGTAATTAATTTCTTATCTTTATATGCTTGTGATACAACTGAAATTCCTTGTGTACGAACCAATAATGTAAATGCTAGTTGTTCCGCATTGCCAGATTTGGATAGCAATTTCATTTGTCTAGTTAGCCATTTTTTAAAGACATCAAATTGTTGTTTACTAATTTTTTGTAAATCGGGTTGAGATTTTGCTAATTCAATATTTAAACTGCCCATTGGACAACCGTAATGAATTATATTTGATGACTCGTTATTGGCTATTTGAACGTAACGTTTTAAACGATCTAAGGGGGTTGCAATTGTTTTATCCCAATCGTTAAGCATTTGTTTCATGGCATCAATTCGATAGTCTATAACGGCGGTTAAAATATCTTCCTTTGTTTTAAAGTAATAATAAAGATTACCTTTGCTCACACCAGCAACTTCAGAAATATCACTGAATGACATTCTGTTAAAACCCTTTTGATACAATAGAGCATCTGTAGATTCAATAATTTTGAGTCGTTGTTGTTCTTTTGTGTTTCGAGTAACCATTTACCTTACCGTTAAATGTAAGCCATGTTAATTGTTTAATATCCGTTAGTGAATTGGTTTCGTCATCTTCATAGGTGATTTTTGATGTTCGTGCATTTCATCCATTTGCAGTCTCACGGTGTCTTTCCAATTGTACTTTGGATGATAACCTAAAACACGAGTTACTTTATCATTATTTACATTCGTTTCTTCAAGCAGGTGGATAATACTTCTTACAATTAATGGTTCCCAAGGAACAATAGAGTCCAATTTTTCCATTAGCCAGGCAAATGGATAAGCAATAAAAAAGGGCACACCAAAATAGGGTTTCGGAAGATTGTATTGCTTACAAAGAAATTCAATTACTTGCCGTACAGTGGGTTTGGACGGCCCAATGACATTAAAAGCGTTGTAGTTGATAAGCGTATTATCTATAGCAGCTAACATTAATGCCTGCGCTATATCACGTCCATCAATAATTGGCATTGTCGTTTTTCCGCCGGCCACCCAAGGTACTAGATGGGTTTTTAAACGAGGCACTAATATTGGTAATAATCCTAATGAATAGCGTTGACCTGCAAAAATTCCTAGTCGCATATTAATGACCGTTTTTTGTGAACTAGCCATATTACGTAGTTGATTTTCTATTTTGATGACATTATTTAAATGTGGCCAGAAGCTGCGAGGGATACCGGGACTACTGGCATCGTGAGATGTTTGTGGTGCTGATGCCGAGCTAGTACTGATGTTGATAAATTTATGAGCGTTACTTTGTTTGAATGCTTCAATAAAGTTTAGACTCGGTTGCAAATACATTTCTGTTGATTGTTTAGCACTGCCCCATAACGAGGTCCAAGCCATGGCATTGATAACGATATCGACGTTATCAAACAATGTTGTTAGATACGTTTGATCTTGAAAATCACCCTCTCTAATTTCTCCATTAAATGATGGTAGTAGTTTGCTTTTATCGCGGCAGGCTGCAATAACGATTAGGTCTTGCTGTTCTGATAAAAGCTGCACGACATGTGATCCGACAAATCCATTAGCACCCGTGACTAGAACTGTATTCATGATAAACTCCTATTATTTGGACGATTGACCAATACTATAGGACGTTCGTCCAAACATCAAGTTGGATACAGGTTTTGTTAAACGAGTTGTTGACAGAATCGGCCCTATGTCAGGATACTTCTCGCCCCCTTAGTGTTTATTGTCATTTTTGGTGATGGTACCCACAGAAAACCAGTCTATATTTCGAGTGATGTACATTATTGCTGTTAGTAAGCCCAGTAGCCCTAACGAGCCAAATAATAACGAGTAGCTTTCTTCCTGTAGTAAGGTGAACAAGTAGATATAGAGTGTGATGGTACTAAGGCTTAGGATTAATGCACGTTTTGTTGTTTTGAGAACGGATAGTGAATAAAATCCAACAATGGTGACGATGACCATACTGGCAATAATATAGGCAATGATGAAACCGATGTGTTCTGAAATGGACAGTAGTAACAAATAAAACAAACTAATACCCATACCAATTAATAGATACTGGAGCATATGAACGCGTATTTTGGATAAAATTTCAAATAGCCAAATTAATGCAAAAGTCATCATTAAAAATAGACTCACGTATTTGATACTGCGTTCGGTCATCCGGTAATTATCAATTGAGGTAATAAATTCTACACCGACAGTCGCTTGATTTAGTTTGTTTTTATCAAACTCGCTGTTTTTCCACTGTTGTGGGAAGTTACGGCTAATTGAAGTAATGAACCAACTAGAATTAAATCCAGACTCGGTAATTTTTCGCTTGGTTGGCAACCATTGGCCTTGGAAACTGGGATCGGGCCAGTCCGATTTGAAATTAATAATTGTTTCCTTAGCCATTGGTGCGGCGTATAACCCTTGGCTACCGTTAAGGCTTAGTGTGGTTGCGAATGTATTTATTGTCTTGTTAAAAACATTCCCTAGCGGTACATGAAAGCCATTTTCCATGGTATTAGAACGGCCTAGTCCTGCTTCAAATGAAATTTGTTTTTCATTCCAAGATAAATATATTTGTTTTTGAATTGCCCTAGCATCTGATACAGCAAACAAAATTTCTGTTTTATCCCAAATAATTAATGCCGGATCAATCCCTAGTTTAGAGAAGTTTGGTTTTTTAAATGTGCCTGATAACGTGATATCCGTTTTATATAGTGGTACTTCAAATATTCCTCTGGCGCGAACTTCGTTAAGCACGGTTGCGTCAATCAATAACGTTTCGGCGAGAAAACTGGCATATTTAGTGGTTTTAGTGTGTTGTTCTTTACCGGTGTTATCAAGCCATAGCTTTATTTCGTAGTAGGGAACGACAAGTTGCGGCCCGATAATGGTTTGTAAACGTCCCCATTTGGATGTTACGTCATTAATCGCGGTGCGCTTGGTAGTTTGTCGTTCATAGATTTGTCCACTGATCATGGAAATTGGTATTTGTAACAGTAACATTACAAATCCAATAAAAAGAATTTTTAAAAATGGGGATTGTTTAAACCAATGCCGAAGTCCGTTAATTAACTGTTCCATATCGTTACCTTATAGTATATGTGTACTTTTAATTACAGCACGATACTATGGCTTTCGAGGGACAGAATATGATGAATTATGGCAGAAGCTAAGCTTATGATATTTCATCCTCACCTTGACTTGTTATTGCTCAAGGTGAGGATGATTATGTTTTTTTACCAGGTTAAATCATCTGGAATGACGAAATCTGCGTAAGGATCATTTTCATCAACGGTTTGTTCTTCTTGAGTAAATAAGATAACGCGTTTTTCATTTCGTTCTTGGATTTTTTCGGCGATTGCTTTTGGAATTAATTCATAGCGACCTTCTATTCGAGCAATACCTAGTTTGCCATTTATTATTTGTTGTTTCATCTCGCTATTGACATAGATGTGTTTAATTTTCTTTTGGTGCTCAAAGTTGTAGGTAATTTCACAGCTGTTATCGCGCTTAATGCAATTACTAATGATGAGTTGATTAATTTCAGTCGAAATGGCTTTTTGTCGTGCTTGGTGCTCTTTTTTCAGATTGAGTTCACGATCCCGTTTTGCTTTCTCGCTAGCGAGTTGCTGAGACTTTAATTTTGCCTCATCCACAGGTTTGTCTTTTTTAGACATTTGTTTATTTTTTTTGTGTTTGCTTTTATTGGCTTTTTGAACCTGCTGTTTGGTGACTAAGCCTGCTTTTAATAATTGCTCTTGAAAAGGGTTGCCCATACTGTATCTCGTGCTTTCTAAGTTAAATGTTAAATGATAAACGGTCTCGATTGACTATATTAACGTTTTTTGGCTTTTGAGCCAAATGTTATGCGATCAGATAATTAAATTTATATTATATTCAATGAGTTATAAATAAATGATAGTTTATTATTGTAGCTTTAAATAGCCTGATTTGATGCCGCTTTCTTGGCATTTCTAAAGAACAATTAGTTTCTATAAAAAAAATTTATGAACTTTCTATCGGTTTTAAACTCCTACTATCATATCGGATATTAAGCGGACAATATGATAATAGTATATAAACAATTAAGTTTGCTTTTTATGATAGTGATATTGGCTTTTTCTCCATTAGAAGCCAGTTTTGCTGCTGTTTCGAATTGTTCTAAGATGGTACATGATAAAAGTGTCATGACTCTTCAATCCGCTGTATCTCATGAACGTGTTGCAGCTAACCCAATGATGCACGATAGCTGTACTCAACATGACTGCTCTTCTGTCCACTGTTATTCTTCTGCGTTCGCAGTCGTATTTTCAATTAATGCAGTAGAATTTGAATACTTGGTTAACACGATATTACAATCTCAAACTAAATCACTTAAAACTGCTTACACCAGCACTATATTTCGCCCACCCAAAATTTAATTCCTTAATTAGATCTTAAAATCACTTTATTTATACAGTAATTAGAACATTAAACTATTTTTTTATTGAAATGAATTCGGTAGACTCTCAATCGATGGATATGTTTAATAAAAAAAACAAGGAATATGAAATGAATAAAATAATTTTACCTAGTACAGAATCGATATCGTTATCCCGTCGACGATTTGTAACTGGGATAGCCGCAGGTGGTGTATTGATGGGGCTTGGTTTTAATTTACAGGCTCAAACACGCGACTCGATGAATAAAAATTTCAGTCCAACGAACATCCTAAAAGGATCACGTTTCGATTTAAGCTACTCACCACTTAAAGTCAATTTTACTGGAGCTGAACGTATTGCAACTGCAATAAATGGTTCAGTACCTGCACCGACATTACGCTGGAAAGAAGGTGATAATGTGACGCTTAACGTGAAGAATAATATGGCCGATGATACTTCGATTCACTGGCACGGTATTATTCTTCCTAGCGAGCAAGATGGTGTACCAAACATTAGCGATGGCTTTAAAGGCATTAGACCTAGTGAAAATTACAAATACCAATTTGCAGTTAAACAAAGTGGTACC
>CAYQUC010000054.1:0-2280 GCA_964420605.1 uncultured Thioalkalispiraceae bacterium
TTGCATGTGCCCACCCACTGAAGGTGCGGCCATTGCTGCAACTGGAAATGCTAATCCGGCAGCGATTGCCATAGCTATAATTTTATTGTTCATTTGTGTCGTTCTCCTCATATGAGAATTATAAGTTTTATTTGTTGAGTGTATTTATAGCGAACAATAGGCATTGATGCAACAAGTTTTTGTAATAAAAACAACATTATTTAGATTTGTATCATTTTTGCAACAAGCTATATAAGAAAACACTAATATAGTGTACTAATATCAAGTAGATAGGTGAGCTTAATTAAAGTAAATTCTAGAATAATAAATACCCATATATGTCCATAAACAACGATTCTATTTTTACATTTTGATAATTTCTTGATTATTGTGGCACAAATACAACAAATTAAGATCAACAAGAGTAATACCCAGTGTTACTCCAGATTATGACTGATAAAATCCAACTAATAGGATAACGACAATATCAGCAATCATTTTTCGACAGTCTAGAGGTGGGTTCAGAAATAAAATTTATAACTAAGATTCTGACATTACAGAATGTGATACAAGTTACGATCTTGCACCACAGATTTTTCATCGATACGCTGAATTGTTAATAATGATGTCAATGCACATTATACATTGTATATATTAGGTACTATCAAAATATGAAACCAAACAAATTACTTCTGATCTTACTTGGCATTTCAATAACATTTCATTTAGTGCCGTTATTTTTTAACGCTAATAATGCGTCACAACTGAGCACAAACCGTGTTGATGACAACTTAAACCAAGCATTTAATAATCCTAATAATGATATTATTTTTGGACTATTACCAAACTCGAATAAGTCTAATGCTAGCGATGGTGAACAACAAATTAAGATTCTAAAAAGTAAAATAGCCATTTTGGTAATTCAAAACACCTTATTTCAGAAACAACTAGATGCTGCTAGCCAAAAACAACAAGGTATTATCAATGCCTTAAATTCCATTGTTGATAAAATTGACAATCAACTATTAACACCTGCTACGGCAATAACAGACTTTCAAGCATCGAGCTATAATTTAAATTTTAAAACCATATCTAGAGATGTCGTAAAACAATGTATGAAAGTAACTACCGAGGCTGCATCTGAAGTTCGACATCAACAACGGCAAACTCGCGAACAGTTATTGCAAGAAGAAGAAACAGACGATGTTTGGACGAGTGAAGTTGAATCTAAACTACAAACCGTATTATCTGATAGTCAATTGAGTGATTCTGAACTAGTCTCGCTAAATTGCCGAACCACCATTTGTCAGATTAAAATACAGCACAATTCCTCTGAGGCTAAAAAATTATTTGAGATCCCCTTTTTTACGAGCTTTCAGCAGAATGTAAGTCAGTATGATGAAACATATGATAAAAACACCAATCAATCAACCGGGATATTTTATTTGTCCCGAAGAAAAGAGAATTAAATAATGGCACGCAATACTGGAATTCACTTTAAAATTGTATTTTTAGCTTTACTGCTGTTCAACGTAAATACCTATGCCAATAACCAAATGACGACTGAAAACAGTAAAGTCAATTTTGAACAGTATGAAAATACTGAACACCAGGCTTCAGTGTCAAAACAACTGCACTCACAACTGAATGCTATTTATAAAAATAATCAATTATTAAAATCCAGAATTGCTGAAAAAGATGAGGCGTTAAATGAAATTTTATCAACCTTAAAATTATTGAACGACAAAATTGATTATCGAATTAAATCGAATACTGTTGATACCTCAAAAACTGAATTTACTATGGCTGACTTCAATTCCAAAGGTGATGATTTAATTCGTAAATGTGATGAGATTGTTGATAATTACTATGCCCGGAAATCACTCCAAGAAAAAAATTATGTACAAAATTTATATACCACAGAACAAGCCGATTCCCAATGGGAACGTGATATAGAGAATCAATTACAAGCATTTTTTGCAAGTAACAATTTAACAGAAAGTGATTTATTTGATATCAATTGTAAGGACTCAGTTTGTAAGATGCGGGTTCAACATCAAACCAAATTGGCAAGCCAGAAATTTAGAAATACCATGAGGAATGATCCGAATTGGGATGTATATACCAGTCAAAATAATTTTGACCGTGCAACGGGCGATGTTATAACCAGTGTGACGCTATTACGAAATAGTAAAGAAATTAGAAATTTTATATGGAATAACTAATCTTACGAAGTAAGATTAGAAGTCCGTTGATTTAATGATTAAAAATCATTTGAATGAATGATTAGAAGTCCGTTGA
>CAYQUC010000054.1:2380-22170 GCA_964420605.1 uncultured Thioalkalispiraceae bacterium
GCTTAAAACATTACCGGGGTGACGGTAAGTTTTAGCATATTTTTGAAACAACCCTATCAGCTATATTAAATCGATATCCATGCGGTTTAAATACCCATCGTTACTCTGTATTTCGCAGTTGTTTAAAAAAAGATCAATTTGATTTAAACCGTCACACCGGTGTGCTTTTAAGCTGGTGTCCTTTGCCTAGTATTTAACATCATTACCAACTGAGTTTAAACTTATGGATACCGGACTAAATTCTTTAACTGTATGACCCAGGATTAAATTTAATCTGTCACACCGGCTTAGGTTTTTCGTAGGTATAAATTTTTTAGCTAAAACAAAAAAGCCTGACTAGAGTCAGGCTTTTTTGAAGAAAACGATGATGAATTATCGTTTTGAGAACTGAGGACGTTTACGCGCTTTATGTAAACCAACTTTCTTACGCTCAACTTCTCTTGAATCTCGTGTTACGTAACCGGCTTGACGCAATACTGGACGAAGTGTTTCATCGTATTCCATTAATGCACGAGTTATACCGTGACGAATGGCACCAGACTGACCGGTGTTACCGCCGCCTTTTACAAAAATATTAAGGTCAAATTTTTCATCCATATCAACTAACACTAATGGTTGACGAACAATCATACGTGCAGTTTCTCGACCGAAGTATTCATCGAGTGGACGTTTATTAACTGTTATTTGTCCTGTACCACCACTTTTTAAATAAACACGTGCAGATGAGCTTTTGCGACGTCCGGTACTGTAATATTGTGTATCTGCCATTTTCAATTAACCTATATCTAATGTTTTTGGTTGTTGCGCTGCATGATCATGTTCTGCACCACGATAAACCCGTAGCTTACGGAACATTGCTCTACCTAACGGATTTTTAGGCAACATACCTTTAACTGCTTTTTGAATAATCATTTCTGATTTTTTCGCACGCAATTTTTCAAAACTGATGTCTTTAATCCCACCAGGATAACCTGTGTGATGATAATAAATTTTATCTTTTAATTTATTACCCGTAACCCGAATTTTATCCGAGTTGATAACAACAATATAATCACCAGTATCAACATGTGGTGTGTATTCTGGCTTATGCTTGCCACGTAATCGTAATGCAATTTCTGTTGCCAAACGACCAAGCGTTTTCTCGGCGGCATCGACAATATACCAATCACGTCGAACTGTTTCTGCTTTTGCTGAAAATGTTTTCATTTATCTAATCCGTACTGTTTTTGGACAGTATTTAACTGTTCTAAACTTCTCTCTAGCATTGTTACTAGAAAAAATGAGGCGAAATAATACCTAATATAGCGTGTGCTTACAAGTATTATCCACCGAATAATGTCGCTATTATACCGAATACTCGCCGTAAGGCTATCGTTAGTTTCCTTCAATTGAGTTATTTGTTATAAATCTCAAATAACTTACGGTATTTAGGCTTAAAACCTCTGCCATTGCTGACTAAACCAGTATTTTTCAATTACTTAAATTTAAGCAAAAAAAAACGCGACAAGGGATTGTCGCGTTAAAAAAAATACCACCAAAGGAGGATGGAGGAGTTAAAATGAATGCTCTGAACAGGTTAACATTCGATGTATGGCCAATTCAGTTTCTGCAATAGCAGTAATTCATTAAATGCTAATATACTTAAATAGAGTGAAAAGGTCAAGTATATATTTGCAATTTTATGTACACATCAAGTTAGGTCTGACTCAATTTAAAAGCGGTTTAAGAGTAAAATTTAGTACTAACTTAACGATAATTTTGCTCAGACATTAATCTTATATAAATCAATCAATTATGAGTAACGTTAATTGTATTAAAAATACTAATTTAAGATTTTCCAAGTAGATTTAGCCAAGATTCAGAATTATTGGTTGGATTCCCCACTAGGCTCATCCTCGGGATGGCAGTCAATTTTTGTGCTTATTTTATATAGCGCTTAACAAGCAAACCGCTGCTTTACAGGTTAAAACCATTTATTAACAACACTATCTCGAATAAAGTTGAGTTTTCCGTGAAAAAAATGTTCTGCCCCGTCATTCCACAGTAATTGCACATTATCAGCTTGTGTCGCAACCCACTGTTTGACTTGTTCAGGCTCAACAACAGTATCTTGACCGCCTTGAATAACCAAACAGGGTACATTGAACGTAATAGAACCAAAATCATACATACTTACTGGAGGCGCGACGAGCAACAGCTTTTCAATAGCGATAGGTGTTTGTTGTAATGATGCAACTTGGGCTGCTACGAATGAGCCAAAAGAGAAACCGGCTAAATAGATACGGCTTATTTGAGTATCCCGCGCTAACCAGTCAAATACTGATAATAAGTCATCCACTTCTCCAATCCCATCAGCAAATTGCCCTTGGGATTGCTCAACACCACGAAAATTAAAACGCACGGTATTAATACCCACACTGTTAAATGCTTTGTTAATAATGTGTACCACTTTATTACTCATGCTACCACCGTACAAAGGATGTGGATGGCAAATAATTGCTGCAGATTCAGGCCTAGTGTTACTATTTGAATTTGGAGCGACAATTGTCTGAATTAATTGTAAACGCCCTACAGCTCCATCGATTAAAATCTCATTATTTTGATCACTTGCCATGGTTAAATTTTTAACCTAGCAACAACATTACCTTTAATGACGTGTTCATCTATAATTTCATCAATATCTTCTTCATCAATATAGGTATACCAAACGTCATCTGGATACACCACCACTACCGGTCCTTCGTCACAACGATCTAGGCAACCTGCAGAATTCATTCTAATGTTTCCTTTACCGGTGATACCTAATTCTTTACTGCGTTTTTTGGCATAATCCCGCATTAATTGCCCACCAAGATTGGCACAACAAGCGCTACCATCCTCTCGTTTGTTGGTACAGAAAAATAAATGTCGTTTATAATAACTCATATAATGTGATCTCGTGTTTAACTAAGTCGAATCGATAATGGGTTCATATTATTCATTTAAAAGAATATAATATCTACCGGCATTAAGCTATCCCTTGCTTTTGATGTTCCTGCTAATTTAAATATACAGGGAAATACAAAACAATTAAATAACAGGAAGAAACACACAAATTGAATTCAAATAGCCACATTTTAACACTCGCGGATCAATGCGTAAAATGTGGTATGTGCCTGCCACACTGCCCTACTTATGTGAACACTCAACTTGAGAGCGAATCACCGCGTGGTCGAATTGCCATTATCCAAGGCTTGTTGAATAAAGAAATTAAAGCTACTCAAACCGCACTAAGCCATATAGATAATTGTCTTAACTGTCGTGCCTGTGAAAAAATTTGTCCATCAGTTGTTAATTATGGCGCAATGCTGGATCAATTTAGAGCACAACAACGAAGCAGCTTAAAAATACACAATAAACGATTGTTAAAATCAGCTATTCGGTTTGTATTACTTAACTCAATGGTAAATTCATTTACTATTAAAACAGCTCGATTACTGCATTTCCATCGCGCTATTGGAATATCAAAAAAACTAACGACTCAATCACGCTCCGAATATCAAAAAAATAAAACATTATACCCAACGCAATATTCTACATTACAAAGCAAAAATAACACCATTGGATTGTTTGTTGGTTGTACTGGATCATCATTTGATACTCAAACACTTAATGATGTCATTTATGTTTTAAACTCAATTGGCTTTGATGTGAAGCTGTCTCATGCAACAAAATGTTGTGGTGCACTCGATTCACATGCGGGACGACAACAATCAGCATCAACTCTGGCATTAAAAAATATAGAGGCATTTAATGCCTTAAATGTGGATAAGATAGTCTATTTTGCGAGTGGTTGTGGCGCACAATTATCAGAATATCATTTGATTGATTGGCAAACCGAGCAACAACAACAAAATGCATCCGTATTTACTAAGAAACTATCTGAAGTATCTCTCTTTATTCACTCACACTGGCCAGAGAAAATAAAATTACAAAACGCTACTCGCGTTGTAGCAATTCATGAACCCTGTACTCATCGAAATGTATTAAAACAATCGGATATTGGATATCAATTACTTAAACGAATTCCAGACCTGAGTATTTTAGCCTTAAAGCAAAATAAATTTTGCTGTGGTGCAGCGGGTGATTATATGTTTATCCATAAAAAAATGGCTCATCAATTAAGAGCACCTAAAATTAAAGAGATAAAGCAATTAAATCCTGATTTAATTGTGACAACCAATATTGGCTGTGCGTTACATTTACGCAAAGGTTTGGCGCAAGATAAACTCGCGATTCCACTAATGCATCCAGTGTCGTTTATTGCAGAGTTACTCATCAAAACTTAACTCTATTTAAAGAGTATAATTAGTTGTTATGTTGTTCAACCAGGTATTATGCTATATTATTGGATAACACTGTAACTATTCCTTAGAAACTTGAGTCTTTATCAACATGAGTACACGTCACTTTAATCCCATCGATAATTTAATAAACCAGTTCGATAATGGTTTACGCACTTTATTTGGCTCACCACAAACAACTGAACGTGACAATCCGGCTGATGTAATTGCTGAAACAGAATTAAGTACACAAGAAAAAAAGTTATCGGGTCGGTTAATGCGAATAAATCACTGTGGTGAAGTTGCAGCACAAGGTTTATATCAAGGACAAGCATTTACCGCTAAACTACCTGATGTACGTGAAAAAATGAATCACGCTGCAGTGGAAGAAAACGATCATCTTGATTGGTGCGCAACTCGTATTAAAGAATTAAACACCCATACCAGTTTTTTAAATCCGGCATGGTATTTTGGCTCTTTCACTATCGGTGCCATCGCGGGTTTAGCCGGTGACAAATGGAGCTTGGGATTTGTAGCTGAAACAGAACATCAAGTCATTAAACATTTAGATCAACACTTAGCACAAGTTGCTTCAAACGATAAAAAAAGCCGAGCTGTGCTCGAACAAATGAAAATCGATGAAGGCCAACACGCCACTCAAGCGATTGAAGCTGGCGGCGTTGCCTTGCCCTTTGCCATTAAACTGGCGATGAAATTCACCTCTAAAATAATGACCCGTAGTGCTTATTGGGTTTAACTATTCGCTATCGGCGGATGATAAATGATCTGCACAGTATTGCCATCTGGATCAGCACAATAAAAACTACGTGCACCATCCCGATGTGTTTTAGTTTGTTTTAAAATTTTGACTTTTTGGCTCACTAAAAAATCATACCACTGATCAACTTCAGTAGCACTAGCGATGATAAAACCTATGTGGTCCAATCGCTGCGGTCCATCAAATCCTCTAGTGTCTTTATGCAAAGCAAGATTATCATTACCACTAGTCAAATAAACATTGTCATCATCAGGCCGCCATTCTACTGTCATTGCCATGAGCTCAACATAGAAATGTTCACATGCGGTTAAATCGCTGACGCATAACGCAACATGGCGTAGCCCAGCAGTGCTTGAAGGTCGTTCCATTTTAATTCCTATTAATAAATTAGAGTGTTGAATTTTTTACTACTATGCCATTACACATTCTGAAGTTTTACTAGATTTAAATCGACTTAATCGGATGTCGAAATATTGTGAATTTCATAATCGTGGGTTATTTTTGCAGTCTTGCCTAACATAATCGAGGCCGAACAATATTTTTCAGCTGATAGTTCAACGGCGCGTTGAACTTGTTTCTCTTTTAATTCATCACCTTTAACAATAAAATGAATATGAATAGCGGAAAATACTTTTGGTTCTTCATCAACGCGTTCAGCCGTAATATCAACCGTACAGTCAAGCACATTTTGACGTGATTTCTTTAGGATATGTACAACATCAAACGCTGTACAGCCGCCCATACCAATAATTAACATTTCCATCGGGCGTATACCCAAATTTTGCCCGCCACTTTCTGGCGGCCCGTCCATCACCACGGAATGACCACTGCCCGATTGGCCAACAAACATTGCGTTCTCGACCCATTTAATTCGTGCTTTCATATTTTTTCCAAATTTATGACTAGTTTATTGTCTATAAAAGTGAAATAACTTTTAGATCACATTTAGACTCTTTTCGCAGTTTTACTGGTAAAAATGACTTATCCTTGCCAGACTATGTAGACGGTACACTATAGCTTTTATAACATTTAGGGTATCATGAATTAACTATCAGCAGGGAAATGTAGGATTAGTATGACAAAGGTAGCATTAAAACAAACCGGTATCGAATCTTTAGATAAGTTCTTAGAACATTGTCATCGACGCCATTATCCACAGAAAAGCGTTATTATCTATGCAGGTGATGAACCTGATGTATTGTACTATATTATTGATGGCTCAGTTTCTGTGCTCATTGAAGATGAAGATGGCCATGAAATTGTATTAGCTTATTTGAATAAAGGTGATTTTTTTGGTGAAATGGGCTTATTTGATACCCAACCCAATCGAAGTGCCTGGGTTCGCTCACGAACGGCATGTGAAGTTGCTGAAATTAGCTATGCTAAATTTCGACAGTTATACCAAGAGCATTCCGATGTATTATTTGCCATTACGTCTCAAATGGCCACTAGACTTCGTACTACCAGTCGTAAAGTAAGTGATCTAGCCTTTATGGATGTCACTGGACGTGTAGCACGCACCTTACTCGATTTATGCAAACAACCCGATGCAATGACACACCCAGACGGAATGCAAATCCGCATTACGCGTCAGGAAATTGGTCGAATCGTAGGTTGTTCGCGCGAAATGGTTGGACGCGTTCTAAAATCTATGGAAGAACAAGGTTTAATATCAGTAAAAGGCAAAACCATCGTTGTGTTTGGCACACGTTAATTTTGACTAAACATTAGCTGAACAGCTGCTGCAACATCTCCCCCGGTTCAGCCGCTCTCATGAATGCTTCTCCAACTAAAAATGCATTGACGTTATGCGAACGCATTAATTGCACATCGTCTTTTTGATGAATTGCACTTTCTGTCACCACAATTCGCCCTTCAGGAATTTTATCTAATAAATCAATTGTCGTGTCTAAGCTCACTTCAAAAGTGCGTAAGTTACGGTTATTAATTCCTATTAATGGGCAAGATAATTTTAGCGCTCGCTCGAGTTCATCAGCATCATGCACTTCGACCAAAACATCCATTGTTAACGCGTGCGCTAAATCGGCTAATGCCGACAATTGCTGCTGTTCTAACGCGGCAACTATCAATAAAATACAATCCGCGCCAATCGCACGTGCTTCATACACTTGATAGGGATCGATAATAAAGTCTTTTCGAATAACGGGCAGACCAGACACTTCTCTAGCTACTTTTAAATAATCATTATGTCCCTGAAAATAATGTTGATCCGTAAGAATGGATAAACACGCTGCGCCACCATTTTTATACGACTGTGCAATTTGAGCTGGATCAAAATTTTCTCGCATTACACCTTTGCTTGGTGAAGCTTTTTTAATTTCAGCAATAACTGCTGCTTGTTGCTGTTGAATTTTAGATTCAATCGCTTGAATAAAACCACGAACAGGAGATGCGTCTTTCGCCAAATTTTGCATGGCACTTAATGAAACTTGTGCTTTACCTGCATTAATTTCTTCTACTTTAGTTAATAGAATTTTTTTTAAAATATCGGGGGTATCTGACATATATAAATTTACCTATCGTACCTATATTTACATTGCGACATTAAAACGATTGACTAAACTCAGCCAGTTTATTTAACTTATTCATTGCAGAACCATCATCGATAACCTGTTTTGCTTTTTCAATACCCGCTTTTAAAGAATCACTTAAACCCGCAACATAAATTGCAGCACCGGAATTCAATAACACAATATCGCGAGCGGCTGATTTGTCGCCATTAAAAACTGATTTAATTATAGCTAATGACTGTTCAGCGCCATCAACCACAATTGATTTTAAATCCGATTTTGACATTCCAAAATCTTCCGGATTTATTTTATAATTACTAATGCTGCCATTTTTTAATTCTGATACTTGAGTCGCGGCAGCGATACTGATTTCATCCATCCCATCATCTGAATGAACCACCATGACATGATTATTGCCTAAGTTTTTTAATACCTTGGCGATAGGTTCAACCCACGCTTTATCATAAACACCGAGTAATAAGTTAGGTGCTCCAGCCGGATTGGTTAATGGCCCAAGTAAATTAAAAACAGTTCTTACAGCCATTTCTTTACGAGGTCCTATGGCATGTTTCATTGCGCTATGATGTTTAGGCGCAAACATAAAACCAACCCCCACTTCCGATATGCATTTGGCTACTTGCTCGGCATTTAAATCAAGGCTGACACCAGCCGCTTCTAATAAATCAGCGCTACCCGATTTACTTGAGATAGAACGATTACCGTGTTTTGCAACAATACCACCTGCAGCCGCAACCACAAAAGTACACGCCGTTGATATATTAAACGTGCTTGAACCATCACCACCCGTGCCAACAATATCAACAATATGTTCACCGCTAACATCAACAGCCGTTGCAAGTTCACGCATCACACTGGCTGCTGCGGTTATTTCATCGACAGTCTCACCTTTCATACGCAAACCAACCAAAAAACCACCGATTTGAGCTGGTGTTGCAACACCGGTCATAATACTACGCATAACCTCAGTCATTTCTTCTCGGCTTAAATCTCGATTATCAATAACAGTACTTATCGCTGCTGGCATATCCATAACGATATCCTTTTAAATTTATTTATTTTTTAAAAAATTGTCGAGCATCTGGTGACCGTGCTCAGTCAAAATTGACTCTGGGTGAAACTGTATACCTTGGATATTATGCTCTTTGTGGCGTATCCCCATAATTTCATCGAGAGCACCTGAGTCAGTTTGTGTCCAAGAGGTTATTTCAAAACATTCGGGGAGCGACTCTTTTTCAATGACAAGCGAATGATAGCGAGTGGCTTCAAAAGGATTATTTAAATCACTGAACACACCACTATCTTTATGATACATCATCGAGGTTTTACCGTGCATAATCTCATTAGCGTGGACAATTTTTCCGCCAAAGGCTTCACCGATACTTTGGTGTCCAAGACAAACGCCTAGAATAGGAATTTTACCTGCAAAATATTTAATAGCTTCAACCGAGATGCCAGCTTGTTGTGGATCACAAGGTCCGGGTGAAATGACTAATTGCTGTGGATTTTTTGCTACAATTTGTTCAATTGTAATTTTATCATTTCGATAGACCTCAACGTCAGCTTTTAACTCAGCAAAATATTGCACTAGGTTATAAGTAAAGGAATCATAATTATCGATCATTAATAACATTACTTATCCTCCTCCGATGAACTACCAAAATTATCCAATCCTGCTTCTGCCAACGACACTGCGCGAAATACTGCACGCGCTTTATTCATGGTCTCATCCCATTCATTTTTTGGTACTGAATCATAAACTAATCCTGCGCCAGCTTGAATATGGAGTTTTTTATCTTTAATGACCGCAGTTCGGATAGCAATTGCAGTATCCATATTACCAGTCCACGATAAATACCCTATCGCACCGGAATAAACTCCACGTTTTACAGGCTCTAATTCATCAATTATTTCCATTGCTCTTATTTTAGGCGCACCGGATAATGTACCTGCAGGAAATGTTGACCGCAACACATCCATCGCTGAATGCTTTTTATCAAGCTTACCAACTACGTTTGAAACGATGTGCATAACATGCGAGTAACGTTCAACGGCCATTTTTTCAGTCACCTTAACCGAACCAGTTTCAGCAATTCGACCGATATCATTTCTCCCCAGATCAATTAACATAAGATGTTCTGCACATTCTTTTGGATCGGCTAATAATTCTTGCTCTAGCTGTTTATCATGCTCATCATCTTTACCTCGAGGTCGAGTACCAGCCAATGGTCGTACGGTGACCATATCATCTTCTAAATGGACAAGTATTTCTGGAGAAGAACCAACAATGTAAAAATCGTCCAAGTTCATATAATACATATACGGTGATGGATTTAAACTGCGCAATGCGCGATAGAGATCCAGAGGACTTGATTCAAATGGAATCGTTAAGCGTTGCGATAACACAATTTGCATCGCATCACCATCGATAATGTATTGCCGTGCTTTTTCGACAGATTCTTCATAAGCCTGTTGTGTAAAACCCGACACAAAATCGTCTTCGGTTATTATCGTTTTTGGCTTTTTGTTATTAGTGTTGCTTGATCTTGTTATTGGCTGTCGTAATTGCACGCATAACTCATCGATACGGGTATTGGCATTTTCTAATGCATTTGGTTCGGTTACATCAGCATGAATCACTATAATTAATTTACTACTAATATTGTCGAATACCACAACTTCATTCGACACCATAAATAAGATATCAGGCACACCCAGTGGATCAGGATTGGGACATTGACCTAATCGAGGTTCGATATAGCGAATGGTGTCATAACCAAAATAACCAACTAAACCACCCACAAAACGCGGTAAGCTATCTAGCTCTGGTGCTTGATAGGATGCATGATATTCTTCTAACCATTGCAGCGGATCATCAACGATTTCTTCTGATAGTATTTTATTGTTTTCAATTATCTTGATGGTCTTATCATAAATCCGCACAACGGTAGTACAGGGCAAGCCGATAATAGAATAACGCCCCCATTTATCACCACCTTGTATGGATTCAAATAAATACGAGTAAGGCCCGTCGGCTAGTTTTAGATAGGTACTTAGTGGCGTATCGAGATCAGCAAAGACTTCTCGTACCACCGGTACACGATTGAAATTCTGAGATTGATATTGACTAAACTGTTCCTGATTCATTTTTTTCTACCTGAAGTTGTTTCCCGCACGGATGCATTGCTGACTTATCGCCGCGCCATCGCCACTGTGTTTTATATGGGACCACTTTTTATCTCCAGGTTAATTCTGTATTAAATCAATTTTAAAGATTAAATTCAATTAAATTTATACTAGGGACTGTTGATGTTTCAGATTTAGTTTGATTTGTAGTTTAAATCCGGCCACGAAACCGGGATAGCCCTATCAAGACTCGCAAAACCTGCCATCCATGGCTGCTCGGGTGCCGTGTCCTGCGGCACACGGTCTTGATAGGGCTATCCCAATTCCGTGTCCTAACTCAAACTGATTTCAAATAACCTTTGGCATTTTAGTTATTTAGGCATAGCTATAATTAAAAAGATCAATAGGCTCAAATATTTTTAATTAAAAAAACATTATTTAATAACAAGCTTGAGTTGCGACCTTAACGTTTAAATAGATAATTAAGCCGCGTCTAATAATGCTTTAATTTCAATCATGGAATCAACCACCGCATCCGGGTTTGCTTCTCGGATATCAACACCATGATTATAACCATAACTCATGCAGATGATTTGAAACCCTGCAGCACGAGCAGCTTTCACATCACTAATGGAATCACCTAACATCAATGCATTTTCTGGTTTTACATCAAAAAATTCAGCGCCGTGCAATAACGGCAATGGATCCGGTTTTTTCTTAGCCAAAGTATCACCACTAATAACGATGCTAAAAATGTCGTGGATACCCAAGGTCTTTAACAGCGGTATAGTAAACTGTTCGGCTTTATTGGTTACACAACCTAGTTTTACGTTACTCTGAACTAAATAATCCAAAGCCTCTTTCACACCAGGATACAAACAGCTACGCTTACAGGTATTATCCGCGTAGAGCGACATAAAGATTGGATAGGCTTTATCAAATAATGCCTGCTCTGGTTCACCGTCTAGCTTGCCGATTAATGCACGACGAACTAACCGTTCAACACCATTACCCACCCACTCGCGAACTCGTGCTTCACCATAGGCAGACTGGCCTATTGCTAGCATCATCTCATCCACGCAATACGCGAGGTCAGGTACACTATCAACTAACGTACCATCAACATCAATTAACACCATTTCTGGTTTTTTTATTGTCATTACTTTTTAGTTTCTTTCGTATTACTAGCTTAATACTAACTAAGCTTTAGCGAGTTCATCGCGGAATTGCTGAATGACTGTATTATAAACATCAGCATCAGCATCATTCTTAGCACCAAATACCGCAGAACCCGCAACAAAGGTATCTGCACCACAAGCTGCTATTTCACGAATATTATTCACTTTAACACCGCCGTCTACTTCAAGACGAATAGCGTAACCACTGTCATCAATTAATTTACGAACTTCTTTTAATTTATCCAAGGTTGACGGAATAAAACTTTGACCACCAAAACCTGGGTTAACTGACATTAATAGAATCATGTCAACTTTATCCATAACGTACTTTAAACAATCCAATGGTGTTGCAGGATTAAACACTAATCCGGCTTTAGCACCACCTTCTCGAATCATTTGTAGGGTACGATCAATATGCTCGCTGGCTTCTGGATGAAACGTGACATAACTTGCACCGGCTGCGATGAAATCTGGAATAATACGATCCACAGGTTTTACCATTAAATGCACATCGATTTCAGCGGTTACGCCATGTTTTCGAAGTGCTTCACAGACCAATGGTCCAATTGTCAGGTTTGGAACATAATGATTGTCCATAACATCAAAGTGCACTATATCAGCACCGGATTTAAGCACGTTATCAACTTCTTCGCCCAAACGTGCAAAATCTGCAGATAAAATAGAAGGTGCAATTTTGAAATCAGCCATTTTTTATATACCTCGAAATTCTGTAATCGTTAAGCGCATAATTTAAACAATTTATCTAATACGCATAAAGGAACCGCGAACTTTACCTGATTAGCGCAACTTTTTCAGCATTTCTATCATGAATATTGCAATAAATACCGATAAATGGCTACCATAGGGACACCTTTTAATATTATCCAGGAATCGCTGTGTTTAAATTTAGATTGAATATATATTTGTTTTTATTGGCTTTTTCACTTAATTTTAATCTAGCACTAGCCTCAGATACGGCAAAAGAAAAACGGTGGGCGGAGCAAATCACTGACAGTATCATGACTGGGGATGTGCACTGGTTAATTGCCAATAAGCAGAAGTTTATGGGGATTTTTACGCCAGCTCAAACAGAAAAAGTGATTGGGGGCATTATTTTAGTACACGGTATGGGCGTTCATCCAAATTGGTCCGATATTATTCTACCATTACGCACAGAATTACCCAATTATGGCTGGGCAAGCTTGTCCATACAAATGCCAATACTTAATAATGACGCGAATTTAAATGACTATTTACCCTTGTTTGATGAAGCATCAAGCCGACTTGAGTCTGCCATACAATTTTTAAATACAAAAAATATCAAAAACATCGCTATCGTGTCACACAGTTTAGGCAGTTTAATGAGTGTCTATTATTTGACTCAAAAACCCAGTAACCCAATTCAAGCTTTTGTGGCTATAGGACTCAGCTCAAGCAAGTTTGATGATAAACTCAATTCGGCTAAAGCATTAAAAAAATTAAAACTACCCATTTTGGATTTATACGGTAGTCGTGATTTAGAATTAGTTATAAAATCAGCACCGGCTCGTTTAAAGGCTGCAAAAAAATCGGGAAACAAGCGCTACTATCAAACTGAAGTTATTGGCGCTGATCATTTTTTTGCTAGAATGGATGAAACCTTAGTATCAAAAATTAAATCCTGGTTAAATAAAAATGCACCAGGTATAGCAATTATTAAACAGAGGAATTAACAATGTCATTATTTATTAGCTTACACCTGATTGCTGCCGTTATTTGGGTAGGCGGAATGTTTTTTGCGTACGTGGTATTACGTCCAGTTGCGGCATCACTATTACCACCTCCTGAACGTTTACAGTTATGGTCGCTGTGTTTTGATCGATTCTTTTTGTGGGTGTGGGGCGCGATTGTTACAATTTTGGCCACTGGTTATTTTATGATATTTAACAATTACGGTGGTTTTAGTGACGCTCCAATATTTGCCATTGCGATGCATTGGATGGCTTTGGTTATGGTATTAATATTTTTGCATGTTTTCTTTGCTCCTTATAAACGCTTGAAAATAGCCGTTCAAGAAGGAAATTGGCAAGCCGCGGCTGCTAAACTTGCTCAAATTAGAATTTTAGTAGCAATCAATACTTTAATTGGCCTTGCAATTATAGTAGTTGTTGGAATAGGGAAATACTAATCTTACGGAGGAAGACTAATCTTTCGAAGAAAGATTAGACACCTTTAAAAAAAAGTCAAAATGACAACAAAAATAAACAGCCCATTATCCCATACACCAAGCAACTAACTCGACACCGGCCTAAAATCGCTACCGGAGTGGCTAATTTAATAAGTTTAGAACTATAATCTAGGCGAATGAGGTAGTTTAAGAGCTCTTTATTTTCTCATAAGCCGCTTTTATCTCTTGGGTTTTCTGAGTAGCAATCTTTACCATTTCTTCAGGCAAGCCTTTCGACACCAATTTATCAGGGTGATGTTGATTCATCATTCGGCGGTAAGCTTTTTTCACTTCAGCCTGACTTGCACTGTTTGACACTCCTAATACAGCATATGCATCCTCTAGAGATATTCCGGTAGATGATCCTGCAACATTATGTTGACCTAAAATTAATGCCTCTAAATGGGCTAATTCTTCAGCACTAAAACCCAGTGTATTGGCAATATAGTGTAAAGCTTCTTTTTCTTTCGGATGCATAACACCATCAGCGTATGCAGCTTGAAGCAGCACTTCTAAAAACATTTGTAATACATTATGCCGTCTGCGACATTCATAGTTAAGCTGATTTAAAATATCATCTAACTGAAAATCACTTTGTTTGCCTTTATTAAATAAGTCTATCGCAATACGTGTTTGAGTTTTATTCAATGACATTTGTTGCATAATATTTTTGGCCATTGCAATTTCATCAGCAGTCACTTGACCGTCAGCTTTGGCAATATGTCCCATCACTGAAAATAATGCAGTAAAAAATGTTGTTTGTACTTGCTCTTGATTTCCTGAGCTCCAGGATTGACTTGGTTTTTTTAAATTACCTAATTTATAGAACCCGGCATCAAATTGATTGCCGATTATAACACCAAGAAATACGCCAAACGGACCTAATATGACATAGCCCAACGCCCCACCAATTATTTTTCCCCACCAAGACATTTAAAGTTCCTTCATTATTTTATATCGTATACTGCATTTTAATTAGATAACCAAAACCACCAAATAATTAACGCTATGGTAAAAAATCCGAGTATCAGTACTAGCATTTATTTTTCTCCGGCTTTAAACCATCGTAAACGATTGGCGTTAGTCACTACAGTAAATGAGGACATAGCCATCGCGGCACCCGCATATATGGGTGGTAGTAATATACCAAGCACTGGATAAAATACACCAGCGGCAAGTGGAATACCAATAACATTATAAATAAAAGCGCCAATTAAATTTTGCTTGATATTACTCAATGTTGCAGTTGATATTTCTATCGCATCAGCAACACCGTGTAATGAACCTCGTATTAACGTTACGTCAGCACTTTCAATGGCTATATCGGTCCCGCTACCAATTGCAAATCCAACATCAGCTAACGCCAGTGCAGGTGCATCATTAATACCGTCACCGACCATGCCGACGTGTAAACCGTCGTGTTGTAATTTTTGTATTTGTTCTGCTTTGTGTTGTGGTAATACATCGGCCATGACTTGAGTAATACCAACTTGTGTTGCAACGGCGTGGGCAGTTTTTGCATTATCACCACTAAGCATGATGACTAATAATCCTTTTTTAATAAATCGATGCACAGCAGCTTTAGAATCGGGTTTAATGGGATCAGCTACTCCGATTATACCAAGTAATGTTTTATTTCGAGCTACAAAAACAGGGGTAATAGCATCAAAAGCCAATGTTTCAACCGACTGTTCAAATTGTGTGACAATCACGTTTTGCTCGCTCATTAATAACTCGTTCCCAACAAAAATATTATTCCCATTAATTTTAGCAGATACGCCTTTGCCGGGGATAGATTCAAAATCAGTAATGTCTAAAAATTTAATATCTTGTCGTTTAGTATTTGCCACAATTGCTGTAGCTATTGGGTGCTCAGAATGATCATCAACACTTGCAGCAACTTGCAATAACTCAATAACATCAACCTCATCAGCCGTGTGTACTGCGACCACATCAGGTTTACCTTGTGTTATGGTTCCTGTTTTATCGAGCACGATAGCATCTAGTTTACATGCACGTTGCAATGCTTCACTATTTCGAATCAAAATTCCATATTGTGCCGCCTTGCCAATTCCTGCAATTATCGATATTGGTGTCGCTAATCCAAGAGCACAGGGACACGCTATAACCAATACGGCCATGGCACTGACAATGGCGTAACTACTTGCATCACTCATACCAAACTGTGGACCCAGTTGATACCATACAACAAAGGTAATGACTGAAATAATCATAACACTGGGTACAAAAATTGCTGCAATTTTATCAACCAATTTCGAAATTGAGGGTTTACTCGATTGTGCCTGACGTACCATTTGGATGATTTGCGACAACACAGTATCTTTACCAATACGTTGAGAAATAAATAAAAAACTACCAGTACCATTAATAGTTCCTGCTACAACGCTATCGCCACTATTTTTCATTTGTGGTATTGATTCTCCTGTCAGCATTGATTCATCGATAGATGATTGACCTTCGATAATTACGCCATCAACTGCTATTTTTTCACCTGGTCTTACTCGTAGCGTTTCACCTATTCCTATCTCGGTTATCGCAATTTCAGTCTCCACTCCATCACGAATAACGTTTGCTGTTTTAGCTTGTAAGCCAATAAGCTGTTTAATAGCTAGTGAGGTTTTATTTTTTGCACGAAGCTCTAATGCTGCACCCAAATTTATAAAACTAATAATAATAACGGCTGCTTCAAAATAAGCCTGTTGTGCTAATACTGGAACATAAGATGGTAATAAAATAACAAACAATGAATAAAGCCAAGCCATTCCTGTTCCAAGTGCTATCAAGGTATCCATGGTTGCGTCATGACGTTTAAATGCTGTCCAGGCTCCAATAAAAAAATGTCGTCCGCTGAACCACATTACCACACTAGTTATCAATCCTATGCTAAGCCACAATAATGGGCTATGTGATAATGGCGGTAGTATTCCTAACATTGAACTTGCCATTAAGGGAAAACCCAAGCCACCTGCAACAATCGATTTAATCATTAAGGTTTTAAAATGACGATGTTGTTGTTCACTATCATCGTCTTGTGTATCTTCAGGAAATGGACTTGCACCAAATCCGGCGGACACTACTGCATTAATTAATTCATCTTGTACAAAATTGCCATACACCATTGCACTGTGTTCAGCGAAATTGACTTCAGCCTTCTCAACGCCTGAGACACTGATTAACGATTTTTCCACTGAGGCAACACAACCTGCGCAAGACATACCATTAATGGATAAATGTAATGGCTCAGTTTTATTTATGTCACTTTTTCGCATATCAACCTCAAAACTGCTGTTAAATGTATAAACGCAATGCATTCTTAAATAGATAGATTATACTTGATTTAATAAGTCTTTTAGCAACTCTGTTAGCGACATGAAGACTCAATAAAAAAATGTATATTATTCGTACAAGACTAAAACTATAATAAACAATGAGTTAGTTCACTATGACCCCTGACACTTTAATATCTGAAAATTTAACGCTATTGTCGATGCCAGAGATTGTGCTAAAGCTCAACTCCATGCTTGAAAACCCTGAGTGCAAAGCTAGTGAAATAGGTAATGAAATTAGTTTAGATCCCGCTTTAACCGTTCGAGTTTTAAAAATAGTTAATAGTGCCTTATACGGCCTGCCTAATCAGGTAACAAACATCCCTACCGCAATTAACCTGCTTGGCTTTAAACAACTACGCGATATTGTGATGACAACATCGGTCATCAAAAAATTCCAATCAATTCCTGCTGATTTGGTCAATATGAATACCTATTGGCACCATAGCCTTAGTTGTGCAATTTCAGCGCGTGTTATTGCACAGCACTGTCAGCTAAAAGATCCTGAAGATTTTTTTGTAATGGGCTTATTACACGATATTGGTAAACTTGTAATGTATCTAGTGTTACCCGATCAATCACGTGAAGTTTTGCGTGAAATGATGCATTTACAAGAACACTCAGTTGACGCGGATGTTTCCAATGTTGAAAATAAAATATTTGGCTTTAATCATGCAACACTCGGTAGCGTATTAACTCAACAATGGAACCTACAGGAATCTCAAACAACGCCCATTGCCGAACATCATTTGAAATATGCACAACTAACAATGCTTGAATCAACCACAGTCCTAAAACTAGCGGACTATATCTCAAACCAATTACAACCGTCCATTTCCCCAGATGATGTGCAGGTATTAGAAAACGAATCTTTAACAATCTTAAATATTGATGACACTATGCTTGATAATTTACAAGATCAAATAATGGCTACGATTAAAGATACAAAGACACTAGTATATAGTAATTAAACTTGCCACCAATGCGGCTACAAATTCTACAGCCGTAACACAATAAAAGCCGTAAACTATAAGCACTACTCTAGATCCAGATCAAAGTATGATAGCCAGACGAGTGTATAATATACACTACAATATGCTAATAAGGAGTACATCATGATTAAGACATTATGGAATTTCTTACGTTCACCTACCGCAAAATACTCTTCAGGCTTTTTACTACTAATAGGGGTTTTTATTGGCATCATATTCTGGGGTGGTTTTAACACTGTAATCGAAGCGACAAATACCGAAGAATTTTGCATCGGTTGCCACGAAATGAAAGAAAATGTTTATTTAGAATATAAAGAAACCATTCATTATTCTAACCGGACTGGAGTTAGGGCTATTTGCAGTGACTGCCATGTTCCAAAATCCTGGATCCATAAAATGGCTCGAAAAATTCAGGCATCAAACGAAGTATTACATAAAATTCTCGGAACCATAGACACCCCTGAAAAATTCAACAAAAACCGTTTAGAGATGGCTTCTCGAGTTTGGAAAGTCATGAAAGAAACTGATTCGCGTGAGTGTCGTAACTGCCATCATTTTGACTACATGAATATTGAAGATCAAGATAAAACTGCCAGAAAAAAACACTTAAAATCAATTAAAGAAGGAAAAACCTGTATTGACTGTCATCAAGGAATAGCACACGAACTACCCGATGATGAAAATGACGATAATTACTTAAAAGCAATTAGCCAGAAATAAACCACAGATTTTTCTGAAGAACCTTAAATAAAAGGAGTAATCGTGATGAAACCAGTAATAAGAAATATTCTATCGTACCCAATCGCTTTTGTATTGATAAGCTCTTTTTCACTCAATACTCAGGCAGCTAATATAGAAAAATTAATTGACGATAAATGTAGTGACTGCCATGAAAAAAATGGTAATAGCAACAACAAACACACCCCAAGTATTGCAGGTATTTCAAAAGCCTACTTTATTGAAGCAATGGGATCTTATGTTAAGGGTGACCGCCCAGCAAAAAAACTAGACGATAAAAAAATAACAATGGAAGATGTTTCAAAGAAATTAACGAAAGAGGAAATTAATAATCTAGCCAATTATTTTTCAAAACAAAAATTTGTTGCTACAACCCAAAGCTTTGATAAAGCCTTGGCGAAAAAAGGCAGAAAACTACACAAAAAATACTGTGACAAATGTCATTCTGAAAATGCAACTTCATCAGAAGACGATGCAGGAATATTAGCCGGACAACCAAGTGCTTATATCCAATATTCTTTAGATAACTATGCTAATGGTAGCCGCGAAATGGG
>CAYQUC010000055.1:0-21209 GCA_964420605.1 uncultured Thioalkalispiraceae bacterium
ATACAATTTATAACAGCTTTAGCCTATATTCTTGCATTTGGATTGGTTATGTTTTGGGTTACTTCGAGAATACAAAAAATGACCCGTAGAGTTTTAGATTTCTCTAAAGATATGGAAATTGTCCAGCCTGAAATAGAGCGCACCGATCAATTAATGGAGCTTGAAACTCGATTTGAATTACTAACGTCAGCAATACGTAGTGAAACAGCCGAACTTGAACATCAGGCTTTTCATGATCCTCTTACTGATCTACCTAATAGAAAATTATTAAACTACCGGCTTCAGTCAGAAATATTTAAAAATGAACTTAGTTCATCCAAATTTGTGTTATTAGTAAGTGATTTAAACCAATTTAAAAAAATTAATGATACGCTAGGACATCATGTTGGTGACATGGTGTTACAGCAAGCGGCATCACGTTTATATAACGCCTTACGTAAAAAAGATACTATTGCGCGTTTGGGGGGCGACGAGTTTGGTATTTTGCTACCTGAAACAGATGCAATAGCAGCACAAAAAATTTCGAAAAAATTAGTTAAAATATTTGAAGAGCCATTCATATATGAAAATCAAAATTTGACTGTTGGTATAAGCATTGGAATTGTTGAATTTCCAACTCATGGTAATGACGTTAATATCTTAATGCAGCGTGCAGATGTCGCCATGTATAATGCCAAGCGGAATAACGCTGGCCCGGTGTTATACGAATTTGAAAAAGATCAGCACAGTATTGGTAGTTTAGCTTTAGAAAGTGATTTACGCCTTGCTATTAATGAAAAACTATTACAAGTTTATTTTCAACCAAAAATTAATATTACCAGCAATAAGATAGTTGGCGCAGAGGCTTTAATTCGGTGGCAACATAAGGAACGTGGTTTTATCCCGCCAGATGAGTTTATTCCATTATCAGAACAAATGGGGTTAATTTCGACATTGACTGAATGTGTGGTTGATAACGCATTAGCAAATTGTGCTAAATGGCATCAACGTGGCCATATGATATCAGTCAGTATTAATATTTCTGCTCATAGTTTACAAGATAAAAAATTTCCAAACTTAATAATCCAAGCAATAAAAAAATACAATTTAGAGCCACAGTATTGTAATTTAGAAATAACAGAAAGTGCCTTTATGAAAGATCCGTATCAGGCTAAAGAAATATTAAATGAACTAAGGATATTTGGCATTGATATTTCAATTGATGATTTTGGTACTGGATATTCATCATTAGCATATTTAAAACAATTACCAGTAACAGAAATTAAAATTGACCGTTCGTTTGTCATGGAAATGAATGATGATCAAAATGACGAAGTGATCGTCAAAATAACCATTGATCTTGCTCATAATTTGGGACTAACCGTTGTTGCCGAAGGAGTAGAAAATATGAAAACAATTCACAAATTACGACAATTGGGCTGTGAAACTGTACAAGGTTATTTATTTAGTCCGGCTATTTGTGCCAATGATTTTATGCAATATCTAGAATCATTTTACAGCGATGACACGAATAAGGTATTACTGGAAAAAAATATTAGAAATTGATTGCATCAAAAGAATTTTCGGTATTTTTTATACTAATGATTATTCCGTTTGGCATACACACCGCAGTGGCTCCCGTTTTACTTAACCAGCCAGAGTGAACACAATATTTTTTTATACAGGGGGAATTTAAAAAGCGAATTTTATTATTTTTAACTTCAATGCTTGAGTTGCCAATTCTACCTTTTATGTTGATTATTTTATCTTCATGTAATAATATTTTTTGCGCAGCTGATCCTGTTATAGTGATTTGTGCATAATGATCTTTTGAATTTTGTTGGGGATCAAATGACCAATATTTACTGTATAAAAAAATCAACATAACAGTCACTAGCGCAATGACTATACTATCACTGCGAGTCATAAAGCTTGGCTTATGGTAATGCTTTTTTTGTTATCAATAAGACTGATACGTTTTTGCATTGCCGGATTCATGTGAAGGTTTCCTTTGGAGTCAACTAGCAATACGTACTTGATTCCCATTGATTGCGCCGTTTTATACCATTGGGATGGTCCGGCAACAAATAATGCGGTAGCTGCCGCATCGGCTAATGCGGCATTATTGTCTATAACGGTAACCGAGATGGTTTCAGTTGCAGGATAGCCCGTGCGCGGATCAATAATATGGTGATACCGAATGCCATCGTGAATAAAGTAACGTTCATAATCACCTGAAGTAAAAATACTTTCATTTGACTGTAATTCAACTCCGGCTAATATGCTGTCTTTTTTTCTAGGATGGCGAATACCGATGGTCCAAGGACGATTTCCATGTTTTCCTATCACTTTAATGTCGCCACCAGCATTGATCATGGCATTGTGAATATTAAATTTCTTTAAGCTTTCTATAGCGAGATCAACTGCTAAACCTTTAGCCATTGCGCCAAAATCAAATACAATATTAGGATTGCTGCTGCGTACTCGGATACCGTCAAAAGAGATGTTTTTCATTGATGGGGCTTGTTGTAATAATGCAGTGATTTTATTTTTCTGCGGTGGCTTAGTCAGTATTGGTTCATTCTGGCTAAAGCCCCATAGCTTTGTTAGTTGTCCTATTGTTGGATTAAACAAACCGTTACTTTGCCTTGATATGGTCTTGCCATCGACCAGTAATTTGTGGGTTGTGGGATTATATGAAAACCATTTTGTGGTTTTAATTAGCCGGTTTGCACGTCCCATGGCCATGTTACCCCATGGATCCCAGGCTTTATGTAAAAGTTTAAAATCCTGGCGAAGCGATTGAAATGCTTCAGTAGTTTGCATACTCTTATCACCATAAAAAGTAACATCAACAATGGTTCCAAAGACATACTGGCTATCTTTGATAATTGTTTCACTTTGATCGTTAGTCGGCGAACTGGATTCTGAACACGCAGAAAGACTTAGTAATGTGCTAAATGCAACTATAAAAATTAATTGTGTTTTAACTATTTTAATTGTTATCATTTTTTTTAGTGTCTAATTTTTGTATCACAACATCAAGTAGTGTTGCGCTGATATTCAGATTATACAGTTTATCCAATTCACGAATACAGGTTGGACTAGTGACATTGATTTCAGTTAGATAATCTCCAATAACATCAATTCCAACAAAGATTAAACCTCTTTTTTTCAATTCGGGTGCAATTTGAGAACAAATGTAATAATCGCGTTTGCTCAGAGCAACACCAACCCCAGTGCCGCCTGCTGCAATATTTGCACGAGTTTCGCCTTCTGTTGGAATTCGAGCTAAGGCGTAGGGAACAGGTTCTCCATCAATAAGTATAATACGTTTATCGCCCTGTGTTATTTCAGGTATAAAAGCTTGTACCATTATCAAGGTCTTGCCAAAATTAGTCATGGTTTCGATGATGACGTTAATATTGGGATCGGATTTTTGAATTCGAAAAATGGAAGCACCGCCCATGCCATCGAGAGGTTTTACAATAATATCCTGATGTTGTGTTAAAAATTCGATAATGTGTATTTTTTGGCTAGAGATTAATGTTGCTGGTGAACATTGAGGAAAATCACTAGCAAATATTTTTTCATTACAGTCACGTAAACTATGAGAACGGTTAACAACTAAAGTCCCCGAATCATTCAATTTATCAAGTAATAAAGTAGTAAAAATGTAGTCCATATCAAAAGGTGGGTCTTTACGCATAAAAATGACATCTAAATCTGATAAACTTATTGGCTGCTCAGGCTGCAATGAATACCAGTTTTCATCATCATCACAAACGCTTAATGATTGAGCAATAGCACAAATCTCATTGTTAATGACATAAAGATTTTCTTGTAAGATATACACTAACTCCCAGCCTCTTTTTTGGGCTTCGAGTAGAACTGCGAAACTACTATCTTTATAGGGCTTGATACTTGATATAGGATCCATAATCATGCCTAAACGACGTGCTTTAGTGTTTTTGGATGTTGAGTTTTCAGGCATTTTTTAAATATTCCTTAATTTATGAGGTTTCAAGATTTTGTTATGAGCTATGCTACTACTATGTGAATCTATTTTACTAGTTTGATTGATGAATTACGCCTTGCAACTTGAAATAGTAAATTTTACGGCTTTATTTCAAGTTAAGGCAATATTTGCCGATAGTTTAACTAGCCATTAAGTGTATGTGGTATACACTTTAAAAAAATAGGGTATTTAATGTTTTTAACAAAAAGGTTATTTTAATAAGCTTTCTTTTTGTATGTTACTATTTAAATGTGGCTAAACTTAGTAAATATTGTATTAAAAATGAGTTGAATATGTATTTGAGAATTTTGAAATATCCTATAAAATATGGATACTTATGGACTGTTTCTCAAATCTATGTTAAATAACAAGCTACTATTTAACTATGTGAATATGGTTAGTAAATCTAATTATGGCTTGGAATTAAAAATATGCTGGCAAATAAAATGACAGATGAAAATAGTTATCAAAATTTAAAAGTTATGGTAATTGACGATAGTAAGACCATCCGTCGAACTGCTGAAACTCTGTTGAAAAAAGTTGGCTGTGATGTCATTACAGCAACGGATGGTTTTGAAGCCTTGGCCAAAATTGCGGATAACCACCCTGATATTATTTTTGTGGATATCATGATGCCTCGTTTGGATGGTTATCAAACTACTGCGTTAATAAAAAATAATAAAGTTTTTCAAAAAACCCCAGTAATCATGTTATCGAGTAAAGATGGTTTATTTGATCGTGCTCGTGGTCGAATTGTTGGCTCGGAACAATATTTAACAAAACCGTTTACAAAAGAAGAGCTATTAGGCGCAATAAAACGTCATGTTCTCAGTGAAGCGTAAATTTTGTGGTATGAGTTTAAAGCAATAGTAAAAGATTTTTAATAGATTATGACTCAAGGTATTTCTGTTTATCAGTAATGACATCAGAGTTACTTATTTTAATTAACCGGTCTTGTTCTCGTAAAATAAGACCAAAAGAATATATTTTTTAGGAGATAAACAATGGCACGGGTACTTATCGTTGATGACTCGCCAACAGAAATTCATGTAATTCGAGGGATCTTAGAAAAAAATGGTTTTGAAGTCCTAACCGCGACTAATGGCGAAGAAGGAATAGATTGTGCATCTCGTGAAATGCCAGAATTAATATTAATGGATGTGGTGATGCCGGGGTTAAATGGTTTTCAGGCAACTAGGGCTATTACAAAAGATCCTAAAACACAGCATATACCAATTATTATTGTGTCAACAAAAGATCAAGAGACGGATCGTGTTTGGGGACTAAGACAAGGTGCAAAAGAATATATTACTAAACCAGTTGATGAAGAAATTCTATTACAAAAAATTAGCGCCGTGATTGGAGGTTAAACTCAGTTGTCATCAGCACTACATAAACTCGATCCAATCACCTTACTTCGTGATCTTGAATCTCGAAGTCGTCATCATGCCGTGGGATTACCCATGCAACTTGAGATTCGTAATACTTGGAGTGGCGTTGGCTTTCGAATAGATAACATTCATCTTGTTTCTGAAATGAGCACAATTAATGAAATTTTATCCATTCCAAGTTATACCCGGATTCCCGGTGCACAACCCTGGGTTAAAGGTTTGGCTAATGTACGTGGTACTTTAATTCCAATTATTGATTTACGAATTTTGTTAAATGCAGGTCGTGTGAAACAACAGAAACATACGCGAATGCTAGTCATAAAAAATGATGGAGCTGTTGCTGGTTTCATGGTTGACGAAGTATTTGGTATGCGACATTTTTTTGCAACCGATAAACAAGATGAGATGTCTGATGCTGCTGAGTATATAAAACCGTATGTTTATGGTGCATATGAACAAGGTGCATTGACTTGGGGTTTGTTTGATATGAATAAGATATCTTCTAGTACAGCATTTCATCAAGTTGCTGCAAGAACGGCATAATGTATGTGATCTGGGATTATTAAAGTTTTTAAAATAATTAAATATTATTAATATAGAAGTTAAAACTCGAAAAAGAGAAAAGTAAAATGACGGTATTAAATTCAACAACAACATCAATTCTTGGTAGTGGTAAAATATTAGTCGGCCTAATTGCAGCTTTAGTGGTATCGGTTGTTCTGATGGGACTTGCTTACTTAAAAGTTAATTTTGACGATGCTAATGATAAAGTTTTCATTGCAAAAATTGGTGATCAACGAGTGTTATCCCAGTCAATTGCAAAGCTAGCATCGCAGGCTGCGCGTGGTCAGCTTGATGCTTTTCCTACCTTACAAATTACCCGTGATGAGTTTGAAGCTATATTGACTTATCAACAAGGTCCAGCAAAAGCCAGTATGTCTGGAGCCCAGTCACTCGATACATTGTCCACAATGTGGGCCAGTTATAGCAAAAATGTTGATACGATAATTTCTCGACGCGACACGGTCCGCTCCATGCGCAAAAACATTTTAGGCATTAATGAATCAATTCCGACTTTGTTAGCGTTAACCGATGAAGTCGTGATAATCATGTCAGATCAAAATGCTCCTGCAAACCAAGTATATACCGCTACTCGACAATTGATGTTAATTCAACGTATTGCAAGTAATGTGGGTCAAGTTCTCGAAGGTGGTGAAGAAGCGGTGACTGCTGCTGATAGATTTGGTCGTGATGCCGCATTATTTGGTCGCGTTATTGAAGGTATGTTACGCGGTAGTCGGGTTATGGGAATAACTAGAATTAATGAACCAAAAGCACGTAAAAAATTGAGTTTGGTTTCTAAACTGTTTAATAAAATTAGTAATCGAGTTGGCGCTATTCTCGAGCGTTCACCTGAAATGTTTCAGGTATCGGGTTCAACTGATGAGATTTTATCGAGTAGTGAAGATCTTGAAGCTCAAATTGAACAAGTTGCTGCAGCATATGAAACAGCGATTAAAGAGCGAACGTTACCATTAATTGCTTTGGCATTAGGTTTAGTTTCTTTAATTCTATTGGGTTTGCTTGCTGTATCTTATTGGATTTATTCTAGAGAACAGTTAAATATTACCGAAGCCGGCCGTATTCAAACAGAGGAAACCAATAAACGTAACCAACAAGCTATTTTGCGATTGCTCGATGAAATGGGCGATTTGGCTGATGGTGATTTAACTGTTGAAGCAACCGTTACTGAAGATATTACGGGTGCGATTTCTGACTCGATTAACTACACCATTGATGCCTTACGGACTCTTGTTATGGCTATTAATGATACGACCAATCAGGTGTCATCTGCAGCACAACAATCACAAGCAACGGCAATGCATTTAGCGGAAGCGAGTGACCATCAAGCACAACAAATAACCGCAGCGAGTACCGCAATTAACGAAATGGCGGTATCAATTGAAGCTGTATCGAGCCATGCTGGAGAACTTGCTAACGAAGCCAACAAATCGGTGTCTATGGCGAATAAAGGTGCCGACGCGGTGCAAAAAACAATCAATGGTATGGATAATATTCGGGAACAAATCCAAGAAACGTCAAAACGAATTAAACGTCTGGGTGAGAGCTCACAAGAAATTGGTGATATTGTTGAACTGATTAATGATATTGCTGAACAAACCAATATATTATCTTTAAATGCAGCAATTCAAGCAGCCATGGCTGGTGATGCTGGTCGGGGTTTTGCGGTTGTGGCCGATGAAGTTCAACGACTTGCTGAACGTTCTGCTGATGCAACAAAACAAATTGAAGCACTTGTGAAAACAATTCAAACCGATACTCATGAAGCTGTTGCTTCTATGGAAAATAGTACATCAGGAGTGGTTGCAGGTGCTAATTTGGCACAAAATGCTGGTGAGGCTCTTGAAGCAATTGAAACTGTATCGAAACATTTGGCTGATCTAATTACCAATATTTCTGAATCAGCATCGCAACAAGCTAATGCGGCAACAAATATTTCGGATACCATGAATGTAATTCAAGAAATAACGACACAGACTTCAGCTGGTACAAATGAAACAGCGGCATCAATTGGTAACCTTGCTGAATTGGCTAATGAGTTACGCCGTTCAGTTGCGGGCTTTAAACTACCTGCGTAAAACGGATATACGAATTGGAGTTAACTCAAGGTGAACGCTGTTACTGATGATATAGTTGAAAAAGCCTCGTGCTGGACTTCTAATGATATGCCTGCATTGAGTGACGATGAATTTTATTTATGGCAAGAGTTAATGGAACAGCGCACGGGTGTTAGCCTGTCGATTGATAGAAAGTCATTCTTAGTATCGAGTTTGTTAATTCGACTACATGAACTTGGATTAACACAGTTAGATGATTACTATAAACGGTTAACATCAAACACTAACTCAGCAGTAGTTGAGTGGGAAATTTTAGTTGATCGTTTAACTGTACATGAAACTCGATTTTTTCGAGATAAAGGTGCATTAGAGTTTGTAGGTAAAAATTACCTAACATCTAAAACAGGAATTATTGGGAACCAAAATACGATTCAAATTTGGAGCGTTGGTTGTGCCACCGGTGAAGAACCTTATTCAATAGCAATTGCGCTTGATTATTTCATGCGAATCAATCACATTGAAGGTTTTTTAGGTGTATATGCAACTGATATTAGTGGCAACGCACTAGCAAGTGGTCGTAACGGCGTTTATCATCGAAACCGTTTAAAAGACCTTCCGGTGGAATACTTACGAGAGTATTTTACGCCAATGGATTTAGATCATTATAAAATCGTTGCTTCAATTCGTGATCGAATTTGTTTTTCTAAATTAAACTTAATGGATATTGATAGCACTTATATTGACAATATGGATATTATTTACTGCCAAAACGTTCTTATTTATTTTAAGCGAGAGCAACGTATTAAAATTTTAGACCAACTCGTTAACAGACTAAAACCAGGAGGGTTACTAGTATTAGGTCCAGGAGAAATTACTTCTTGGATGAATGCATCTGTAAGACAAGTTTCTATGGATAATGTGCTTGCATTTAAGCGATTAGAGGAAGAAACAATATAATGGCTGATTCTGGATTTAGACATGAGCTTGATATTAATACACTAAGCTGGGTTAAGAGTGAGATTGACACGACTCTCGAACAAGCCCAAAAAGCATTAGAAGCTTATGAAGAGTCACCTGATGATGATTCTCAAATTAAGTTTTGTTTAAATTACCTCCATCAAGTACACGGTACTTTGAAAATGGTGGAGTTGTATGGTGCATCATTAGCCGCTGAAGAGCTCGAAAATTTGACTTTGGCTTTAAGTGAAAACCGAGTATCCAATAGAGATGAAACATTTCAAGTTTTAATCAAGGGAATGGTTCAACTTCCCGATTATCTTGAGAATTTACTCTCCGGTCACAAGGACATTCCAGTAGTATTATTACCATTACTAAATGACATGCGTGCAGCACGAGGCGAAAGTTTACTAACTGAAAATGCCTTGTTCTCCCCCAATATGGATGTCATTGTACCGGATGAGCACTCTACGATATCGAGTTCTGTTGACATCCGACAATTAGCTAAAAAATTACGTCATTCTTATCACTTGGGTTTATTAAACTGGTTTACTGATAAAAATGTTCCGGGTGGTATAAAACTAATTTCTAAAGTGGTTGACGAACTGCGTGATGCTGCAAATGACTCTGAATTAAATAAGTTGTTGTGGGTTGTCAGTGGTGTAATGGAAGGATTACTTGAAGGTGGTTTAGAATCTAGCATAGCGGTCAAACTACTGGCGGGTAATGTCGATAGAGAAATTAAAAAAATTATTGATAACGGTGAAACCAATTATATTGAGGATTCATCACACGATCTAATTAAGAATCTGTTGTATTATGTTTCGTGTTCATCAACCAATGGTGATGCAGTAAAAGGTATTAAACAAGCATTTAAACTGCAAGAGCTAATGCCAAATCCGAAAACACTTGAAAAAGCTCGAGCCGATCTTGAAGGACCAAATGCAGCATTAATGCAAACTGTATCGACAGTGTTAATGGATGAACTAACTCAAGTCAAAGATAATTTAGATGTATTTGTACGATCAGAGAATAAAGATGTCGAGCATTTAAAACCACTAAGCTCTGCTTTATCACAAATGTCAGATACTTTGGGTATGTTAGGTTTAGGAATTCAACGGGCTACTATTAAAGAACAAAAACAACGTCTTGACAGCATGATTAGTGGTGAAAATGATATCAATGATACTGTCCTAATGGATGTTGCCGGCTCATTATTATCTGTTGAAAACTCACTCAATGATTTAGGTCAACTCAAAGGCAATAAATTTAATAATGATACTGTTGAACAAACATTACAAAATGCTGAGAAACAAAAGTTATTAAAATCTGTTATTAGTGAAGCTAAAGTTGATTTATCAAATGTTAAGGAATCGTTATCTGCATTTAGTCGAGATCCCAGTAATCACGAGTTGTTAAAAGACATTCCTAGTTATCTTTCTCAGATACAAGGTAGTTTATCTATATTGAATTTAACTCGTGCATCCGATTTGTTAGATGAATGTAATCAATTCATTCAAACTGATTTAATTAATGAACAAGCTGTTCCAGAACTCGCAACTTTAGAGACTCTGGCTGACGCTATCAGCAGTATTGAATATTTTCTCGAATCTTTAGCTGAGAATTGGGGACAACCTGATGCCATTTTAGAAGTCGCAGAACAAAGTCTTAAAAAAATTCGAGGTGAAAAATTTTCGTTAGATTCTAACGGAAAAAAAAATCCAGATTCACCGGTATCATCACTTGATGAGTCTTTAGATACTGCAGACGTAAACTTAACTCAGGAAATTGGCTTTGATACACAAATTGAAATTGACTCGTCATTTCTAGAGATTGATGAATCTGATATTTCAGCATCGGTTGATGATGAGGCTACAGAAATTATTAAACTCGATAGCACGGCATTATCACTTGATGATGAGTCCGATATCTCCGGTAAAGATAATAGTGTTGTAAATTTAGATTTTACTGGTACTCAAAGTGAGGAGTTTTTATTAGAGCCTGGTCTTTCTTTAGAGGTAGATAATGAACCATTTGATCTAACTATAGATGAAACTAAAACACCAGAATCTTCTAGTTTCGATGGGCTTGAATTGTCCGAATTCGAATTAGAAGATGATGTTAATAACGAGACTGATATAAGCATTGAGCCTGATATTTCGCCTCCAAAAAGCGAGGGCACCCCCGACCCTTTTGACTTACCGAAATTAGATGATTTGCCTCCAACGGATGAAATAACAACCCAAGAGGCACGGGAAGATATTGCCAGTGAAGAACAAAGTGACATTGAAAAATTGTCCAGTTCTTTAAATAAATGGTATGAGGATTGTAATCACGAAGGCAATACTAACCAACTTCGCGAGACCTTTAATGATATTACTACTCAACTGACAAAATCTAATAATGATAATGGCTTAAAAATCATCCATGACATGGAAGGCATTTTTAATTGTGTTGTTGCTGGTGAAGAGTCCTTTAGTGATGATTTAATCAATACATTAAATTGGGCAAAAGAAACCCTTGAAGATATAGTCTCAATGCCGTCTGAATCTTCAGTCGGCGATGATGTTTTTACTGAAGAATTTAATTTAACTAATAGTTATGAATCTGATAGTCGTTTAAGTGAAGATTCAATTGCTCGGGTTCCTGATAAAAGTGAATCAACTGCGACAAGCCCAGGCAGAACTTTTTTAGCAGATATTGATGAAGAGATAATTGAAATTTTCTTGGAAGAGGCACAAGAAGAGTTCGATAATATTATTCGATTATTTCCGCTTTGGAAGAATAATACTCAAGATGAAAACTCTCTAAAGGACATGCGTCGTTCATTCCACACGCTAAAAGGCAGTGGACGGTTAGTGGGGGCTGTGGAATTGGGTGAGTTTGCATGGTCATTTGAAAATATGTTGAATCATGTCATTGACGGAGCGATTGAAAAGAGCCCTGTGCTGTTTGATGTTCTTGAGCAAGCCATTAGTGTCTTTCCAGTGTTGTTTGAGCAAATAACAACCGGCGAAAAGCTGGAACATAAAATCTTACAGTTAATGGAACTTGCTGAAAATTTGAGTCTTGGAAATGAAATTGCAGCTGATGTGTTTTCACAACACACAGGTGATGACACTGCAAAAGTTGAAATAGACATTCCAGTAGAGGATCATAGTAACCACAGTGCTGATAATGTTTTTGTCTCAGAAGAGTTTCAAATAACACAAGCTGGATCTCTCAAGTCAAAGGATGCAAGTAGTACTGAAGAAAACACCGACAACAGTATAGTCGATGATTCTACTGATCTTATTAATAATGTAGATGTTGAAGACAGTGACACAACTAAATTGATTTCTAATGTTGATTTAGAACAATTTGATATCAATCCGGATATAAATATTTCTGAAAACAGCACGGAAGAAATCAAGGCTGAAGCGACAGAAATTTGTTTGGATGATTTAACTTTACAAAACCATACAGTAATAGATTCTCAGGAAATAGATGTTCCCAGAATTGATCTTGCAGAAATAGCGTTACCTGAAACTGAACTACCTGAGATTAAAATAACCGACAGTGGTGTCTCTGATGATGACATATACGATAATTTAGATGTGTTCGATAGCTCGGTCTCTCAAGATGAAAGTGATAATATTGATTTACAAGATACCGCAGAGATAGATATCACTGAAAATGAGTCGATTGAGATTGAACTCTCAGACTCTGATGATGACCCTGCATTAATCGACATTTATAAGACAGAAGCTAAGACACATATTGAATCATTGGAACAGTATATATATAACTGGGAAAATGAAAATTCTAAAAAAGTGACTCCTGAATTAGTAAGAGCGCTACACACACTAAAAGGAAGTTCTCGCACTACAGGGTTTTTGCCATTAGCTGAAACCTGTGCTGAACTAGAGAAAGTTGTAAAATTTTTAGAAGACAACGATTTAGAACTTGAATCAAGCGTACTGGATGTATTACAAGAAAATCTTACTTACGCCAAAGAAATAGTAGAGTTAGTTAATAAAGTTTCAGATGATATTCCTGATAATAAAATTCTATTTGATAAAATCATCGACATTTATAATGCTTTAATTAAAGAGGATGAACCTGAACTCATTTCTGCCGCTCCAGATTTAACGCCACATGTTGCTGAGTCTGATGGTTATCCTGTAGTTTCTCATGATTACGATGCGGAACTATTAGAAATATTTTTGGAAGAAGGCATTGAGATATTAGAAGATAGTGATAACTGTATTCATGATTGGATTGAGGACAAAGATAATCCTAAATATATAGAAGCATTACAGCGTTATTTGCATACTTTAAAAGGTGGTGCTCGTATGGCGGGTATCCCCGAAGTGGGAAATTTAGCGCATAGTATTGAATCGGTATTAACTGCCGTTGTTCAGGGTAGTTTATCAATTAATGATGATGTTTTTAAAATTTTACAGAAGTCTCATGACCAACTGGTAAAAATGTTAGAACAAATAGCTGCTCGACAACCATTGGATACGGGTCAAAATCTATTAAACCAAGTTGATGCTTTACTTGCGGGTGAACCAATCCTCGATATCGCAATTGAAGAAGAGTTTGATGAACTTCCTACCGAAGAAAATGTAGTATCTGAAAATGAAAACATTACCCATGTACCAGTAGAAAGTTCAGAACAGTTTGAAGAACAAAATGATGAAGTGAATGATATTGGTGATAGCACTGAATTGCATTCTGAAATAGATGATTTTAAAATAGATGACGCTGAATTAGAAGAATATGATGAGAGTAAGTTGGCCGGTAAGATTTCTGAATCATTATATGAAAACCTATCCGATACTTCAGATATTGTAGATCTTGATGATAATGTAGTTGCTATAAATGGGAGTGGTTTATCCGTAGGAGTGGAACCAGTTGTTGCTGATATCACACCAGCAGATAAGAAAGAAATATCTGCGCGACGCGGCGGTAGTGGTGAACAAGTACGTGTTCGAGCTGATCTGCTTGATAGTTTGGTTAATTTCGCTGGTGAGGTTAGTATTTATCGTTCTCGCATGGAGCAACAGGTTAATACTTTTCGTTATAACTTGGTTGAATTTGATGATACGGTATTACGTTTACGATCTCAATTACGACAATTTGAAATTGAAACAGAAACTCAAATACAATCACGTTATCAACATGAAACTGGTAGAACTCATGCTGATTTTGATCCTCTGGAATTTGATCGATTTACTCAAATGCAACAACTCTCACGAGGAATGCTAGAAAGCCTGAACGATTTGGACAGTTTGCGTGGTATTTTATCAAACTTAACCAGAGAGTCGGAAACATTACTGGTGCAACAATCTCGGGTTAATACAGAATTACAAGAAGGCTTAATGCGTACTCGCATGGTACCATTTTCTGTACAAGTTTCACGATTGCGACGAATAGTACGTCAAACCGCCGAAGAGCTGAACAAGCAAGTTGAGTTGAAATTATCGGGTGTTGAAAATGAGATTGATCGTACCGTTCTGGAAAGAATTTTAGCACCGTTAGAACACATGCTTAGAAATGCGATTGCTCATGGTATTGAATCTCCTGAGCTACGTTTGAATAACGACAAACCTGAGAAAGGTGTTATTGATTTAATTATTGATCGCGATGGCTCAGATTTGATTATTACGATAAGTGATGATGGACAAGGTCTTAATTTAGATGCGATTAGGGCTAAGGCGATTGAGCGCGGTAAAATAGCAGCGGATGCCACAGTAGCTGATCATGTATTATTTGACATGATACTAGAACCCGGATTTAGTACTGCTGAAGATATAACTCAAATTTCAGGTCGCGGTGTAGGCATGGACGTTGTTAATAGTGAAGTACAACAACTCGGTGGTGTATTTAGTCTTGAATCTGAAACAGGACAAGGCTCTAAGTTTAGTATTCGATTACCACTAACATTGTCGATTACCCGAGCATTGATGGTCAATATCGCTGATGAAACATTTGCATTACCTTTATTAAGTGTGCAAGGGATTGAACGTATTGCTTCAACTGACGTTTCTAAATTAATAGAAAATAAAAATGCGACGTATAATTGGGTTGGTGAAGATTATAAGTTGATTCATCTGGCCTCAGAAATGGGCTTGGCGAAACCAGATACATCATATGATAAAAAAATGATGCCGTTACTATTAGTACAAAGTGGTGAGCAGCGAGCTGCAATTGTGGTAGATCACCTGATCGGCAGTCGTGAAATTGTTGTTAAAAATATTGGCCCAGAACTAAGTGTATTACGCGGTATTTCTGGCGCGACGATAATGGGCGATGGCAGTGTTGTATTAATTCTTGATTTGAGTGTGTTAATTCAGTTAACGATGTCAATTGATTATGATGCTTCTGATCTTGAGATAATAGAAGATAAAATAGAAAAAGTAGCTAAAATTATGGTGGTTGATGACTCCATTACTGTTAGAAAAGTGACAACACGGTTCCTTGAGCGTAATCAAATGGCAGTAACTACAGCAAAAGATGGCGTTGATGCATTAGCTCAGTTGCTTGACTTCATTCCAGATGTCATGTTGTTGGATGTTGAAATGCCTCGTATGGATGGTTTTGAATTAGCGAATAATATGCGTAATGATGAGCGATTAAAACACATTCCAATTATTATGATTACCTCACGTACTGGTGACAAACATCGTAATCGAGCAATGGATATTGGTGTTAATGCATACATTGGTAAACCATACCAAGAAATTGAGTTGTTGGAAAACATTCAAAATTTAATTAAAAAGTAATATTTTGTAGGTTCTAACGAATTCATCGATTTAAATGTAACATAATATATTTATTTTCCCTGTAATGTTTAGTAATTTAAATTATTTTGCACAGAGAATAAATATTTACTATGATGTTCTCTATGCCTATGACTGAAAATACAACAATCCATGTATCGATTGCGTCTGAATCGGCTCAGCTTCGAAACCAGCTTCAAAAAGCATTGGAAAACAATGGCTTGAGTATTGCGGTTAACGAACCACTGAGTTTTGATTTTATTTTAAAATTAGATTCGTGTGATTGTGAAGTACTTATTATTGATTTGGATGAAAATAGTGTTATTGACGATAAGTTATTAGATGAAGTTTTGGAAAATATTAACATTCCAATAATCTTTAATGATGTCGCTGCAATGTCCGGTTTGAATAGTAAAGCTTTAAGTAAATGGCATTGTAAATTAACAAAAAAAATTATCAAAGTAGCGGGTTATTCTGAGCATCTTTTGATTAATAGTGTTGATTTAAAAGATTCAGTGTGTCGGTCACCTTCAATCTATGAATCACAAGAAATGTCATTATCGAATATTCATTTAAATCATCTAAAGTTAGCACAAAATGTGTGGGTTTTAGGTGCCTCACTCGGTGGTCCAGAAGCCGTTAAACGATTTTTAAATAGCTTGGATCCGAATATTGAAGCATCCTTTATTTTAGCACAACATTTGGGTAGCAATTTTGTTAAGTTACTTGCTGAGCAAATAACGCGAACAACTCCATTTAAGGCGATGAAACCGCGGGCAGGTCATGTTTTACGCCACGGTGAAATATTGGTTACCCCTGTATCTGAGCGACTCGGTATTAATCCAATTGGCGCAGTTGAATTACGGGACTTAGTAGAGCCTGCACCATATTCTCCTTCGATCGATCTTGTGCTTAAAGATACCGCGAAGCGCTTTGGGGCCAAAACTGGGGCAATAATTTTTAGTGGTATGGGAAACGATGGAGCTTCTGGTATCGAAGATATGCATGAAACTGGGGCTCAAATTTGGGCTCAAGATGCTGATAGTTGTGTTATTAGTAGTATGCCTGATGAAGCTCGAAATACTGGCTTAGTTGATTTTACGGGTTCACCAGAGGCGCTTGCTAAGAATTTGAATAAATATTTAAGTTCAAAGTAAAGTATTATGACATTTCAATTATAAGGGTACGGCAATGGCTAATATAACAACGATTGACAGTAAAATTTCACAAGGAATGGCAGCGTTACACGCTAAAAAACTTGATGATATTCATTGCTTATTTATCCCATTACAAGACGAACTATTATTACTGCCTAACTCTAATATCGCTGAGGTTGTCAGTTATCAAGAACCGGCACCATTTTCAGATGCTCCACCGTGGTTACTAGGTAAAGTTTCTTGGCGAGAACGATTAATTCCATTATTGTCATTTAGTATTATCAGTGGTAAGAAGAAACAAACAGTTGTTACCAAGAGTAGTCGAATCGTTGTCTTAAATACTTTGAATGGTAATAGTGATTTACCGTATATCGCTATTATTTCTCAAGGCATTCCGCATTTAGAAAAAATAAATGAAAATAAGGTTTCGGATGCTGAAGATCAAAAAGATGACACTCGCCATTCAATTCTACGGCATGTTGTGGTCAATGATATTACTGCTGTGATTCCTGATGTTGATGATATTGAAATGCGTTTACTGCGTCTTCATGGTTAATTAGCAATTTGTTTTTAATTGACTAATTACGTTAATTTAAATCTCCCCAAAGAGTTTGTACTGAACTTATTGTTGCTATTGCAGCTGTTTCTGCACGTAAGATCCTTTTGCCAAATTGAATATTAGTATACTGTCTATTTCGACAGTCTAGAATTTCTTCAGTACTAAAGCCTCCTTCTGGTCCGATTAATAATAGTATAGACTGCGGTATAGGTGTAATTTCAGATAATGTTTTTATGCTATGAGGATCACATATAATTTTATGCTCGACATTTGTGGTATCGTTCCAGTGTTTCCAGTCTGTTATTGGATTTAATATTGGAATTTTACTGCGTCCAGATTGTTCACATGCGCTATAAATAATTTCTTGCCAGCGAGCATGTCGTTTTTCTCGTTTTTGAGCATCAAGTTTTACGACACTGTGTGTCATTATTAATGGTGTGATTTCTGTGACACCCAGTTCAACGGCTTTTTGGATAGCTAAATCCATTTTATCATTCTTGGTTAAAGCTAAAGCGATATGAACTTGCAGAGGTGATTCAGTTAGATTTTTATCACTAGATAATATTTCTAGTTCGGTTGCTTTTTTATTTGCAGCAACAATTTTAGCGGTATGATTTCTTCCATCACCATTGAATAGTACTATTTCAGAATTAATATTCAACCGTAAAACCTGGATTAAATGGCTAGATGTTTGTTTTGGTAAAATTATTTTGTTACCAATAGTAATGTCGTTCTCATAAAATATTCGAATAGTACGCATAATGAATAACCCATTATTTTTTTGATTCCTCATTGGTAATGTTAGTACCTGAGGAAATTCTGATTTTAATTATTTACAATGGTAATTTCGGCGAACGGTTGTAAAATATTTTTCACTGTTAATGTTTTTTTTATTAGTATTAAACTTATTATAAATTTAAATTTTTCCACAATGCCATACTCGCTTTAGCACCGTTCATGGTATAAAAATGCAGACCAGGTGCGCCATTATCGAGTAAATCTTGGGACAGTTTTGTTACTACATCAATTCCAAAATCAAATATGGAATCACGATCGTCACCAAAGTCGACTAAGCGTTTACGTATCCAACGTGGTATCTCTGCGCCACAATTATCAGCAAATCGAATAAGGTTACCGTAATTGGTAATTGGAGCAATTCCAGGAACTATTGGGATATTAATTCCAGCTTTTTCGCAGTCGTCTACATAGCGATAATAGGCATCAGGATTGTAGAAGAACTGTGTTAAGGCGCTATTTGCACCAGCCTCTACTTTTTCTTTAAAAAATTTAATTTCAGATTCAACACTGGGGGACTGTGGGTGTAGTTCAGGATAGGCTGCGACTTCGATATGAAAATGATCGCCGGTCGTTTCTCGTATAAATGTGATTAATTCACTGGCGTGTTGAAAGTCACCGACATCATGACTTCCTGAAGGCATATCGCCTCGAAGAGCAACAATATGTTTAATGCCATTATCGATATAAGTTTTCAATAGATTTTCGATAACGGATTTTTCAGTACCAATACACGATAAGTGAGGTGCTGCAAGATAGCCTGCTTTTCGAATATCGAGTACGGCTTCAAGTGTGCCTTTTTGGGTACTACCGCCAGCGCCAAATGTGACTGAAAAATATCGAGGGTTTAATGTGGCTAATTTATCACGGGTATCAGCCAATTTTTTAACCCCTTCATTTGTTCTGGGTGGAAAAAATTCAAAGCTAAACGTGGGTTCAAATTGTTTTTGTGATTTCATTGTTATGATTTTTTGCTAAAGACAAAATAGCCAGGATTAATCCTGGCTATTTTAGATTGATGTATTTTAGTATCGGTAATGTTCAGGTTTGTAAGGACCATCAACAGGGACATTAATATAATCTGCTTGTGTTTTAGATAATACAGTTAAGTTGGCACCAATTTTCTGCAAATGCAAACGTGCTACTTTTTCATCAAGGTGTTTTGGTAATATGTACACTTTGTTTTCATATTTATCACCATCAGCAAAAAGTTCCATTTGAGCCATAACTTGGTTGGTAAACGATGCTGACATAACAAAACTTGGATGGCCTGTTGCACAACCCAAGTTAACTAAGCGGCCTTTTGCTAAAATAATAATACGCTTACCATCAGGGAATATAACGTGATCAACTTGAGGTTTAATTTCAACCCATTCGTATTTTTCTAATGATGCTATTTCTATTTCAGAATCAAAGTGACCAATATTACATACGATGGCTTCATTTTTCATTGCCGCCATATGATCATGATTAATCACATTGACATTACCCGTGGTGGTAACAAAGATATCACCTTGGTCTTTAATGTCATCCATTTGTACCACTCGGTAACCTTCCATTGCTGCTTGTAATGCACAAATAGGATCAATTTCAGTAACCCAAACAGTCGCACCCATACCACGAAAAGCTTGCGCACAACCTTTTCCAACATCACCATAGCCAATAACGACACAAATTTTACCTGCTATCATGACATCGGTAGCACGTTTGATACCATCGAGTAATGATTCGCGGCAACCGTATAAATTATCAAACTTACTTTTAGTTACTGAGTCGTTGACGTTCATGGCAGGGAATTTTAATTCACCGGCTTCGACCATTTCATATAAGCGATGCACGCCGGTGGTGGTTTCTTCAGTCACACCCTTAACGCTGTCACAAATTTTACCCCATTTGTCCGATTCTGTTGTATGTCGGAGTACCTCAAGGATAGCGGCCCATTCTTCATTATCATCTGCTTTGGTGTCAGGAATTGTTCCTGATAGTTCAAATTCAGCACCTTTGTGAACTAATAATGTTGCATCGCCGCCGTCATCCAAAATCATGTTAGGACTTTGGCCGTTTGGCCAAGTCATCATTTGCTCGGTACACCACCAATACTCTTCAATGGTTTCACCTTTCCATGCGAAAACAGGGATACCTTGATCAGCAATGGCTGATGCCGCATGATCTTGTGTTGAGTAGATATTACAAGATGCCCAACGAACTTCAGCGCCAAGTGCAATCAATGTTTCGATTAACACTGCGGTTTGAATTGTCATGTGGATGCTACCTGAAATTCGCGCGCCTTTAAGAGGTTGTTTTTTGGCGAACTCTTCTCGTAGTGCCATTAGTCCGGGCATTTCTGTTTCAGCGATTTTGATTTCTTTGTGACCCCATTCGGCGAGAGAAATATCCGCGACTTTAAAGTCTTGATCAAGTTTTTCAGCTACTTGGCTGCTCATAGTGTGCTCCTTAATAATTTTTGGCTGCCATCGTTAAATGGCAACCAGTAAGATTGGATTAGAATGTAAATTTGTTAATTAATATTAGCTGGCTTTGGCAATTTTTGCGGCATCGCGTAGTGCATCGGCTTTATCGGTTTTTTCCCAACTAAATTCAGCTTCGGTTCTGCCAAAGTGACCGTAGGCAGCGGTTGCTCGGTAAATAGGTCGTAATAGATCAAGCATTTTAATTAAGCCTTTAGGACGTAAATCAAAATGCTCTCGGACTAATTCAATAATAAGTGCATCACTTACTTTTCCGGTTCCAAAAGTTTGAACTGATATTGAGGTGGGTTCAGCGACACCAATGGCATAGGATATTTGAATTTCACAGCGTTCAGCTAGACCCGCTGCAACGATATTTTTTGCAACATAACGGCCTACGTAGGCAGCCGAGCGATCAACTTTTGATGGGTCGTTACCAGAAAAAGCACCACCACCATGTCGAGCCATACCACCGTAGG
>CAYQUC010000056.1:0-13005 GCA_964420605.1 uncultured Thioalkalispiraceae bacterium
AGCCGTCAGATTTACAGTCTGATCCCTTTGGCCACTCGGGAACCCCTCCCACGATTCAAGCCGGCTATTTTCGTTGAGCAGGCCACGCCTGTCAACCCGAATTCAGTAAAAAATCAATACTTTCTGCTTGTTAAGTGAATTATTTTCTAACATATCGGATATTAAACATTGTCTCAGTACACACTTGGGTTTATGGTTTATAAAAAATAGGCTAAAAAACACTTATATTTTTAACTATGGCAGAACAATTACAAATTCGATCCGACTTTGCGAGTAAAACCGGCAAGCGTGACTCAAACCAAGATTATATCGCAATCTTCGACGCTACTGCCCAACAACGGTCGCGTCAAGGCACCGTACATGCCATTGCTGATGGCATGGGAGGGGCGCTTGGTGGTAGACAGGCATCGGAATCCACCGTACGTAGTTTCATTGATGCGTATTATAGCCTGCCAGAAACGCTAAGTATTGAGCGCGCTGCTGGTCAGGCGCTATTGGCGATAAATCGCTGGATTCATAGTCAACGAAAAAATGATCGCTTGCTCGATAATATGGCAACAACGTTTAGCGCGTTAATCTTACGCCAACGCCATGCTCATATAATCCACATTGGCGACAGCCGGATTTACCGCTTACGCGAGCACCAATTACAACAACTGACCATCGACCATAGTCACAGCCATCCGGATATGAATCACGTTTTATTTCGAGCTATTGGCTTTGAAGAAGAAGCTCGATTTGATTATCTAAAACTCCCATTAAACGTACACGACCGTTTTTTACTTTGTAGTGATGGTGTCTCGAGTGTGTTATCAAACAAACGGTTACAAGCATTATTACAACAAGGTGGTACGCCAGATGATTGTGTTAATCATATTGTTGATGCCGCCTTACAGGCTGGCAGCCAAGATAATGTTAGTGGCTTGGTCTTAGATGTCATTGGTTTACCGGCTCCCGATCACGCTGAACTCGCAACTGAATTTGAAGGCCTACCCATCTTACCGTTACCAAAAGCCGGTGACAGCGTTGATGACTTCATGCTTAACCAGCAAGTATTTGATGGCCGTTACAGTCGTCTGTTTCGAGCCCGTGATACCATTGAAAACCGAGATGTGGTATTAAAATTTCCTCACCCTCGAATTGAAGATGAAAAATCGCACCGTCAGGCTTTTATTCGCGAGTCATGGATCACATCACACTCCCATAGTCCTTGGGTGATAAAAATGATTACCCTCGCCCCACATAGGCAGTCTCGACTCTATTCCGTTATGCCCTGCTACCACTGCCAAACGTTAGAACAGCGGCTATTACGCTCGCCTAAAATAAATCTTGAAGAAGGTGTCGCAATTAGTTTGAAACTAGCTCATGCCATCGATAGTTTGAATCGCAAACAAATTTTTCATCGCGACATTAAACCAGAAAATATTATGCTACCTGAAGACGGTGGTTTAAAATTATTGGATCTTGGTGTTGCTCGATTACCCGGCTTGGAAGAACAATCTCAATCGGGGGTTCCCGGAACACCCAGTTTTATGGCTCCGGAAATGTTCCGTGGTGAAGCTGGAAACGAAAGAACAGAAGTATATGCACTTGGCGTAACTATTTACCGATTTTTTAGTGCTGGGCACTACCCCTATGGCGAGCAAGAAGCATTTTCGCAACCGCGCGAAAAAAAATATATTCATATAGCACGTTACCGTCCGGATCTACCCGCTTGGCTGGACCAAGTATTACAAACTGCCACTGCAATCGATCCTCAAAAACGATTTAGTGATGTTATAGAATTAAGCTACCAAATTGAAGATGGCCTCGCTAATGGCGCTAAAACTCGACACGATAATCAATCCTTGCTAGAAAAAGACCCCGTACGATTTTGGCAAAGTGTTTCGTTATTATTGGCCATCGGGTTTTTTATCGCATTAATATCACATGGAATTTAGCTCTCTTTAAATTAAGAGAGCTAAATTTCTATTACATCATATTATTAAGCGAACAGACTTTGTAAAAAGCCTAGCAACACTAACACGAGTATGACTAGCCCGATGCCAATGAGCGTAAACCCTAAAATTCGTGAACGTCGAACCAGACTGTCACTCGGGGCATCAACCAGATAATCTTCAAAGCTCCCCTCTTTTATTAACCGAGCATATTCAACGGCTCGTTCGGCCTTAAACTCAGACAAAGGCATACTACCAGTGAACATTATAATATCCAGTGGAAACTTGTCTGGCCTAAAGTGGCTATTGAAAAAATGCACCGTAAACAAAAACACGATAGCCAAAAATGCTTCTTCACCGTGTACGATAGTTGCGACATTAAATATCCAACCGGGGATAAAGCCGCCAAAAAATGGTGAAAACCATAGCATTAAACCCGATACGCCAATGATGAACATACCCCAAAACGGTGCCCAATAATCAAATTTCTCCCAATACGTCCAACGCTCAAAATCAGGTCGTTTGGATTTTCCTGCAAACCAATTTTTCATGGCCTTAATATCGTGCCAATCACGCATATTGGGTAACATAGACTCGGGTCCAAACCATTTAAACTTCTTGTCAGCAGGTCTTTTGGCCACTCGATACAACACACTCAAAATGTGACCAAAAAATAATAGTCCAAAGACACTCGCAGCGATTCGATGAATGACAGCGGCTACTTTAGCTCCACCTAATAATGACATCACCGTTGGAGCCCAAAAACTATCGGCATACAAAACCGTGGTTCCAGTTAAAGCCAAAGTCATCACGGCGATTGCTAATAATAAATGCGCAATTCGAACCCCTGCGGAGAAACGCCGAACGTATTTTTCACCAGGTGTTGCTTGGTGTTTCATGACACCACCACCACGTTCTTTTCGCTCTCGGATAAACCAAAAAATGGAGTGACTCCAAAACAATAAGAAAACACCACCAAGCAGGGCTATCATAAATTTTGAAACTAACCACATTTCTGGAAATCGATCAAAGTCGTGAGTATTGCCGTGTGGTTGAAACTTTACAAAACTGGCATTTGCTTGTTTATGGCACTCTTTGCATGTCGTCACTAAATTATTGACATGAACCTGCGCTAAGGGATTTTTCTTAGCCAAGGTATTATGCGCTGCGTGACAATCAGCACATTTCGCGGTATGGGCATAGCCTAATTGTGCAACTTGCCCATGATACGTTTCGCGGTAACTTTTGACTGCCGCCTCATGGCACGAACCACAATTTTTTGTAATGGCCAGTTTGACCGGATCATCCTTGGTTGATGCTATTTGATGAGCGCTATGACAGTCACTGCAAACCGCCGCATCTAATTTTCCATAACGTTTAACAGCGGCACCATGTACTGAGTTAGTGTAGGCTTTAAGCTGTTTCTCGTGACATCGACCACAGATCTTGGGTGTATTTAAACGGAATGTTTCCTTGCCGTTATTTTGTTTCTTAATACCATCAAGGTTTTTATCTTGCTCCGACAAACGTGACTCAGAACTCATTGGTAATACATCATGTGTACCATGACAATCACTACAACTCGCATTGACTCTGCTCGGATCTTTTTCGCGCGTTTTAGCATGAACCGACAACAAATAATAATCTGCTTCACGCTGCATTGTTGTCACTTCTAGCTGCACTTGGCTCGGCGGTAAGCCCACCATCGTGCGACTCATGTCGACCTGCGGCTGAACTTTTTTCTGCACTTTAAGCGCATGTTGTACTGCTTGTTTTTCATGGCACGACACACAATCCACTTGCCGTGCTGTTACTAACTGAGTTTGAGCTCGATGAGGAATTTGTTGAATGCCATTATGACATTCAACACAACCTTGTTTAACATGAACACTATCGTGTAAGGCATCAGCATCCACGTACAAACCACGTTTTAAATCTTCACCAATCTTGCTTTTCGGTACCGCAAAACCTTTTACTCCATGACATTCAAGACAATCCGTATTTTGAGTGTTTTTATCAACAGATATGATTTTATCCAACGACGCTATAAATTTAGCTGAACGTGAATCGTTTTCTTCTGCTGCAAACACGGTTACTGTCATTAAGTTATAAGCGACAAACAACAGTAACCCTGCCCACATCAGGCTGCTTCGAGCAAGATAAATCATGTTAGTGATTCAAATAACGTTTTTTGAAATCCTCAGCCGCTTTCTTACGCTTGGCTTTTTCAGCTTCCGGCATTTTACCTAAGAACCAACGATGGTTAGGTGAATTTAATATTTCATCTAACAACGCTTGGACTTTTTTAGCGCCTTCCGTATTGCCTTTTTTCTCAGCTTTTTCGATTAACTCACGAATTTCTGGCACCATTTCTATGTAAAAGCGATGCGCAACTTCGTACATGCCATGCCAATGAGTATAATCTGGTGCCATCATCGATGCGCCTTGACGTGCTCGACGACCTTCATGATGCCATAAGAAAAACCAAGTCCATTCAATTTTCTCATCAAATGGAATTGCAGTACGTAGGTTTTCTTTTAACATTAGCTTCATCAATTTAGTGCCAGGGACGGCAAATTTTTCGTTATATAAATTGACTAAGGCATCAAATTGCTCGTAGAAATTTTCAACCACGTTACTACCGTGACATGCAACACAAACGTTCTTCATGTCTTTACGACGATCGATCCAAGAGCGAACTTTCTTACCTTTTTTACTATCACGAGCATCCACTTTTTCCGAAATGGGTGGGCGTAATGTCCAACTAATACGTTGACCAACATCGTGGGTCAGTGGTAGATCTTTAGTTGCCGACATATGACAAGTCGCGCAGGTTGGTGCGGCAGTATAGTCTTCACCAACGATCCATTTTGATGAATCTAAATTCATTCTGTCGACATTGGCATAAAATGCAATACCATGCTTTGATTCATCATAAATTTCTTTTTGTGGATGATCCGGGCCAAGATGGCATTTACCACAGGCTTCTGGTCGACGTGCTTGCACCATTGAAAATTCATGACGTTGATGACAAGCAGTACATGCACCTTTTGAACCATCAGGATTTAATCGACCAATACCGCTGTTTGGCCAAGTTGATGGATCCAGATCACCATTGGGCATTACTTTTACAGGTGAGCCGTGACACTGCCAACAACCATTAGCAGACACTGCTGAAACTCCATGAAAATTAGCATTACCTTCAACAACTTCAGCTAATACATTATCAAGTGAGCCGAGTATCTGCGCTGCATTTGAGTGATGGCTTTTAGTAAATTGTTCAACTTCTTTTTGATGGCAATTAGAACAATCCTTGGGAGACACTATAACGGAGATTAAAAAATCCTTATGTCGGATTGCATCCACATCTCCTTTATCGGCTTTATGACATTCGTAACAGCCAACATTAGCGCCAAAATGTTTTGAGCGACCCCATTGCTGATAAATACCTACTGATTTTTCCTTATGACAAGAAGCACAGGTCGCACTTTCTCTACTTAAATGTTCAAGGTTTCTATTAACTTTGGATTTTTCTTTTGCAACTGCCACATTTGAAAAACTTAAACTAATAAGTAATAACAGCATCAATAACTTTATTGCCTGCCGTAATGGATTACTTTTAAACGCCATCATGTCCAACATTATATTCTCCCAAAAAATCTATTTTTAAAATTATTATAAAAAGAAACTAAATTAAACCCGTGCCGAGGTCATGTCGCCTGCACCCCAAGTTGTACGCCAACGTAATTTAACCTGACGCAGTCCCAACAAACACAACACAGCAAGTCCCGCAAAAATAAAAAAACCTAGCTGAAACTCACCACTTAATACTTTTGACTGCCCTAGTAAGAACGCCAAAACAAAACCGCCAAGCCCACCAGCGGCACCTACCATACCGGTTGTCGCTCCAACTTGATGGCGAAATCTCAGCGGTACTAACTGGAACACAGCACCACTAGCCATGCCTAATGAAGCCATCGCTATAATTAAAAATAACATCGTAACCAAACTCGATGACGGTGCCAATCCAACTAAAAACAAGCTGATCGCCACCACCAAATAAAGAACCTGCATTGACCGGATACCACCCCAATTATCTGCCAACCAACCGCCAACAGGACGCAGTAATGACCCCGCTAAAACACAGGCCGCAGTAAAATAACCAGCATCAACCGGTGTTAATTGGTATTGTTGATGAAAAAATAAAACTAAAATACTCGCCAAAGCAATCACTCCTCCAAAAGCCATTGCATAAAACAACATGAACCACCATGCATCAATATCAAGCAACGACTTTGTGTAGCGTGTAAATTCTAGAACTTTGGATTGTTTTGGACTATTTTTAGCAAACACCAAAAAAATGATTAATGATAACAACACGGGAATCATTGCTAGCCCCAATACAACTTGCCAGCCATACAGCTCAGCCAAGCTCGGCGCAAACAATGCAGCCAATACGGTACCACTACTGGCCGCACCCGCGATACCAAGCGCTAAGCCCTGAAATTCATCAGGATACCAACGACTCGTTAGTGGTATTGCAACGGCCATACTGGTTCCGGCAATCCCGAGTGCTGCGGCTAAAATAAATACCGACCAAACACTGTCTAAATTTCCCATATAACCGGTAAATAAGACGACAATAACAATAAGCTGACTAATAATTCCGATTTTTAGTGGTCCGAAATGATCCACCAAAATACCTACCGGTATACGCAATAATGCCCCTGCCAATAACGGAATTGCAACGAGTGTGTATTGTTGCCCCTCTGTCATTCCCAAATCCTGCCCGATGTAAATAGCAAGCGGTCCAAGTAATACCCACACCATAAAACTCATGTCAGAATAAATAAAAGAACTAAATAAAGTAGGCTTATGCCCACTTTTCAAAAAGCCGATCGATGCCATAAGGAGCCTCGTTTAAGCGACCGCTGTAGATACGGTGCATTGATATTATTATTGTTGTTACTGGCTTTATCCCTGCAGAATACGTGCCATTGCACATATTCTATATAATTCAATCAGTTAGCTATTTCAAATGTAATCGAATTAATCGTTTTGCACTATATTAGGGAAAATTAATAAATATATGCACACATTCAGTGCGGTCTTTTTGGATTATGTTTAGTTTAATCTTAAAATCAAAAAAAATTTTAAATTAATAAAATCGAATAGTATGAAAAGCGAGCTTCAATGACAGTTTTGAATTGACAATAAAAAGGCCGCTTTCGCGACCTAAATATTTGATAAATATGGAGCTGGTGAGAAGAGTCGAACTCCCGACAAGCTGATTACAAGTCAGCTGCTCTACCAACTGAGCTACACCAGCATAATTGGTATGGATTAATAAATCCGGATGCGCATTCTAATTAATTGTAGCCAGAAGTGCAATTTGAATATCGATAAAAGTCATAAAAAAGTCATAATATTCGACTATTTTATTTATTTAATTCCGATTTGTCATCTTTAGTGGCTAATGTGTCGCAAAGCACTTCAACCTGTCCAATATCCTTATAACGTTCTCTCAAAGTAACGAATACTTCGCGACTAATATGGTGTTCTGGATCGCGTTCCCAATCAAGCCAAAACAGGCTTTTTGGCAAGTTCACATTACGCATCGCAGGGTTAAAACCTAGATTTTTCATTTCATCAAGTCGAGAATTGGCGTGTTTGCGTAATGAGAACAAACCCAGCGAGATTGCATTTTTAAACTCACCACTGGCTACCAAGAAGAAATGTTTCTCACCCATGGCCTTAAATTCACTAATAATCACATTTGCTTTTTTACGTGAGCTTTGTGGTGGAATAAATACCCAAAAACCATCTTTATTTTTATCTTTATAGGATGATTGTTTGGCCATGATCCCTCTAGAATTTAATAATGCTAAAGCTTTAGAGACTGGCTTTTTACCTGCAAAGGGTCCAAGTCGGTAGCAATGCTTTGTTTTTAAATCTTCAAGAGTGCTTATTGGGAAACGTTTTCTAGAACGAGAGTCAGGTAACACTTCTCGGAGTAACACTAATTTAGGTAGCGCAACTTGCTGTGATTGTTTGATATGCCCAGGCGAAGAACTTTGATAATGCCACACAAACATCCCCAAATTGACTAACAGCAAAATGTAAATTAGCCATTTCATATTGTTTTTGACTCACTTTTTTGCTTACTAATAAACCGTAATCCGTGAAATAATAAATCCGATCTAAAATGCCACTGTTGTGGCAACTCTAAGGCGAAACTCTCACTATCACCACCGGTGACGACAACCTCTAGTGTATCACCAAATTGCTGTTTTAACTGTGTAACAACTTCTTTTATGAAAGCAATAGACATATTTCGACAACCTTGTTCAATACACTGGTGGGTATTATTTTGCAATAATATCGAATTACCCTGGTTTATAAAATAATTCTGAGTGCTAATATTTGTTTTAAGTGTCAATGCCGAAATCTGAGATGCATAACCTGGCGCAATTAACCCTCCCATATGCTCTCCGTTTTTTAATATAACATCAATTGTAATTGCCGTTCCACAATCAATAATACAGGCATTAGAGTTATATAAATGATGGATATAAACTAATGACAACCAACGATCATTACCAAGATCGGATGCTTTGTCATAGGCATTTTGAACACCATACGCTGAATTTGTTGATTCGAAGAAAAATGCGGTTTTCGACAAATAAGCAAAAAGCCACTCAGAAAAAATTGATTTCAATTCACTCCCTGCAACACAACAGACATAAATATTTTCGACATTCAAAAACTGTTCATGATGGGACAGTGTTGATGTCAACAATGATGTTAAAGAATTAAGAGAATGCTTAAACCCGTAAATTTCATCAATAGTATCACCATCAGAAAAACTCCACTTAAAATTACTATTTCCAATATCTATTAATAAATTCATATCTGTCGGCACACTCCAATTTACATAACTCGAATAGAAACATCACCGCTATATAATGCCGTGATGGTTCCATCCTGTTCTACTAGTAATGCTCCAGTATCATCAATACCACGGGCAATTCCGTGTTCCTGTGAATCTGCTTTTTTAATGATTATTTGTTTATCCTTAATAATATCATATTGACTCCATAACTTAAGAAACGCCGATAAACCTTGTTTCTCAAATAACTCAATACTGTGGATTAAATTATCAATCAACATTGCGGCAAATTTATTTCTACTCGGAACAGTACCCAGTATGGTATTTAAATCACACCAAGGTTGATCTATTTCAGTACCAAGATTCGACATATTAAAGTTTATTCCGATACCGATAACCGTAGTACAGGGTCCTGCCACTTCACCGTGCATTTCCAGCAATACCCCTAATAATTTTTGCCCTCGCCATAATATGTCATTAGGCCACTTAAGTTCAACATTATGCACTCCGATTTGTTCGAGTAACGTCGCAAGTCCAACAGAGACCGCAAGGCTTAAACCAGCAAGTTCCTGAAAACTTTTATTAAAATTCCATGATAGGGAAAAATATAAATTTCCACCAATAGGCGAAAACCATTGTTTACCGCGTCGTCCTTTACCATGAACTTGATATTCAGCCAAGCATATCTGGCAAATTGAGTTACTGTATTTGTTTAGTTTCGTTTCATAAATTAAATGTTCATTTGTAGAGTTAATATTAAAAAAAACATCAATCTTGCTCACGATTTTATGAGAATTATCCGACAGATTCTGTTTTATTAAGTCGACATCCAATAGTTCAAAACTATTGCTAAGACAGTAGCCGCGTCCACGTACTGAAAAAATAGTCACATTGTATTCTGTTTTTAGTGTTTTAATAGCTTTCCAAATTGCACTACGACTGCAATTTAGCTGTGCGCCAAGCTCGGTTCCAGAATGAAACTGTCCATCACATAAAATTTTAAATAATTCGATCTTAAGCATAATGTGTTAGTGTAACAGTGCAGTGTTTTATATTGAATAACTCAGTAAACAAGTTTAACTATTTTTGGTAAATTTAACTCAAATAATATATGACTCAGGCTATTGCTACCTTAAAAATCGCGAATTACTTTCCATTAGCGGATGGAAAATATCACGTTCGCCCCGGTTTATTTTCATTAGATACAGATTTTGGGAACAGTCAGCAAGATCAGCGTACATTTCAAATTGACCACGAATTTAAACGTTATAGAGATAACAAATTAACCGCTCACAAAGAGCAATTATCAAAATATTATTGTGCGCAGCGATTTGATGTTAATCACTCTCGCTATTTAACGCGTTACTTAATCAATACTTTATGTTCTGAATATCCTGACTATTTTAATGTCACAAAGTGCAACCGTGGTCAAATGTTCAAAAGTAAATTAACAAATGACACTGTTATCTTATCAAATGATTATGAATTATTAGAATCTCAAAAAACAAATTATTCAGATTCACTTGATGCCATTATGATGCAAGTTCAGGAGGATCTAGCAATCCTATCAGAACACGATTATATAGCTTGTTTGCATTTGATGGCCCCCAATTTTTGGGCTGCGTCAGAAAAAATTGGTAAAAGTTTTAATAGTATTCACAGTGATGTAGCTGAAATTGACACCATTATTAAAAATTCAACAAGCATAATTCAAGCAATGATACATAAAGGCCCTTATGTGCGCTTTGCATGGGGCCTTACAACGGATAATGAATTAAATCACCACCCACAATGTTTAATAACGCAAAACTCAGAATCAAATCATGGCCGCAGCTTTGATTCTAACAACCCTAACTTATATCTTCGCATAGAACGACAAGTAATCAACGGTTTACCTGAGATTAAATCCGCACTATTTACTATTCGTAGTTATTTATACAAAGTCGATAAATTCGATAGCGCCAAAATACAATGTATAATTAATGCGATAAATTCAATGACAGAGTCACAACTAAGTTATAAAGGATTATACAGTTCCAAATTGGCTATAATTAGATGGTTATCCAGTCTTATATGAGGTACAAATAAATACTATGACAATTATTAGTATTATAAATAAAACCACAATAAAAAAGTCTCTAAAAGTTTATCCCAATGAGCCGCTCTGGAAGCGCGTTCCTAGCCATGATGAACATGGCAAATTACTGTCCGATTTTATGATGTTAATTCCAGGACTTAATAAGTTTGAGCAGACTGAATTTTTACACACCATTAATTTATTAAATACTCTGTTTACACAATATAATAAATACGTCGTATTTATTGATTTAAATGTCAAATTAAATTTACTTTGGGTTAGTGTTAAAAGCCATCCAGGAATTTGTTTAGAGCTACCCGCAATGATTAAAGAAATTATCCCCAACGCAAAATTAGTAGCCAGTAAACATTAATTATTTTTAGCACTAATAGTTAAATTTAATAAATTAGGTACATCTTCACGTTTATAAAATTCCAAATTCTCAACCGATACAGGTTCATAGGGATTTATTGCGATGATGAGTTTATTCGGTTTCATTATAAATTGTTTTAAAGCTCTAATATCATCATCTTCCAAAGAAATTCTATTTTTTTCTAAATAATTCTTTAATTGTTCGACAATTTCAACTCGATAAACGTCAAGTTCTTTTTCATCCTTGTCAGCAAAGTATTGTAATATTCTGTCAGTATACGAATTATCATTAAACATTAAGCGCATTTTATTTATTTTTAGATCAGCCCCCATAGCTTTTAGACCCGGTATTACACCAATTACATCCAATAAGATATCCAATTCACCCAATTGCTGTATATTTTCACGAAACCGAAGCTTAACGCCACCAAGAGTTTTTCTATATGAAAAATCAATATAAACATCAGAAATTATTTTATCGTAACCGAGCTGTTGCAGGTTATTCGAGACTTTATACAAATCACTGTAACCCCATTTTTTAACAAAAGCAGGAACCTCATCATTTGTTATCTCATCTAGAAATCGAGTATCGAATCGAATATCTTCAAACGAAATTGAAATATTTGATGGAATTTTTTCTTTTTCATCCTTATCAAATGTTAACAACATTACACGGCCAAAAGTTAATACTTCATCACCACTAAATGTTGATAAACGTAACCCCTTTACGCCAATAGGTCCAAATATAGAGGTACTAATTCCACTGTAATCAACATGCATATACTCATTCATCGGAGTAATAAGCTTATCAATTTTTTGCTTCGCCATGTAATACATAACGCCCTTCACTACTCCAAAAGTAACAAATAGCATCATCACAATTGAAACCAGAATGTTTCTGGTAGACATACATTATCTCCATAATAATAATTTATACTTTGTACCAGTAACAACCAGCATCTATATTAAAAAATAATAATTTACTAATTTATTAGTCACGCTACCTAATCTACACGACAATTAAATCCCTTCACTTTGTCAATTAACAAGTTAACATAATAATATATTTACAAATAAAACACTAAATAAAATGATTAAAATCTTCACATATATTAAAGTACAAGGTGTAGCCATTATTCAGCTAAGACTCTATTTTAACCTTACTACAGCAAGAATGAGTCTAGTTTAGAATAGTAAATAATAATCTCAACTAAATTTATCAGGGATGAAATGCTAATTACATCTGTAAACAAATTCAAAAATTTAATTTTTGTGCTATTAATTTTATCATTGGCTGCGTGTTCCACTCTTCATGAAACTAAATCCAGTTATAAAATCAATCTCAATGTTCCGAAAAAATTCAAGGTACTCAGAGTTGACCAATCAGGTAACGAAATAAGTAATCGAGTTATCCTCGAAGCATTACAGCGCAACATTAGTAAACTATCATATTATCCGAGTTTTTACTCAAAAACTCGAAACACATCAAAAAATATTTCAGGATTTGATGTAATTATTGGAAATAAAAATAATATTAAAATTCAATACTTAAACGGTAAGTTCTCTTCTAATGGAAAACCAAAACTAACAACTGCGATAGCAACATTAAAAATTGACATTACTAAAACCAAAAATGGATTATACAAAACTATCGTGGTTCATCCTCCTGGATTACTTGCGATATCAAGAGCAGAAACTAAAATATCGAGTATAACAACTTTAGATAGACC
>CAYQUC010000056.1:13105-21071 GCA_964420605.1 uncultured Thioalkalispiraceae bacterium
TTGCGATATCAAGAGCAGAAACTAAAATATCGAGTATAACAACTTTAGATAGACCCACTCGACTCTATCAAATTACAAATATTAAGACCTTAGATGCTCCACTAAAACTAACACAAGATGTTAAACAAATATTTAAAAACATTAAATTATCAGTTAGTAAATCCAAGTTAATTAATGGAGAAATCATCGTCAATAATAACAATGCTGACGTATTTAGAAACTTTAAACATAAACTAAAAATTAAAAGAAATAATTCAATTAAACGAAAAAATATGCTGGTTGGACAATTTAATTTAAAAAGTCCTCTTCAAAAAAACAGTGTGCCATTAATAATTAAAATCCGTTCAGACCCAAAATCAAAAAGATCAAAAGTAATATATGAATTAGATGTTAAATACACAATCTATTCTAATGGTACAACCAGCTACAATAGAAAAGCGGTAAATAGTTTAATCACTATGATTAAAAATATATCAACAACTAAAGATCTAAACGCATCTATAAGTCACTTAAAAGTTAATAGCAAGAACTTGATTGCAATCATCGATGATCCTTTTATCGTAACAAAAAATAACCAAACGTTATCCACTACCAATCAAAAAAAATCAGCTGCTGGTACTCCTCGTGTAAAAGCATATACTGCGTCTCAAAAAACGAAACCTCGAAAAAGCCAGAAATTCGCTAAAAAATTAAGAAAAATTATTCCTAAAAAAATGTCAAAGAAAAAGAAGAAACTCACTGCAAAATTAAACACCGATAAAGTTAAAGTTAAAAAAACCTTTAAATCGCCAAAAACAATCAGTTTAGGAAAAGATCAAAAAGTTGAACGTGTTGTTTCATTTGAAAAGAAATCAAACAATCTAAAAAATATCGAATATATTGAAAAAATGCTTTCGTCCCTTAAGGAGCTAAGGCCTTCAGAGTAAATTTTATTTTTTTACTAAAATCTGGGACAATTCGGGAATACACGAGCCGCAATTTGTCCCAGCATTTAAAATGCTACCTATTTGTTCCACACTATCAATTTTATTCTCTTTAATCGCATCAGTAATCGTATTTAAACCAACGTTAAAACAAGCACAAATAATTTTCCCTGCGTCTTTTTTACCCTTGGCCGGCTTACCTGATAAAATAGCAATTCGTTCATCATCGGTTAATTTATCCGTAGAAAATAAATTCGATAACCAGTCTCGTTCAGGTAAGTTAAAATCAGGGCCAATAAAGATACAGCTTTCAACTCGACCATTTTCAATACGAGCACCACGATAGCGATTTACAGCCGAATCAAAATATTCAATCCATTCTACTTGAGTTGCATGTTGGCATAATAAACTTCGAGCACATGCAGCCCAATCTTCAGGCTTGTCTTTTCCTGCAATTTCATAACGCCATAACCCGCGTCCACGAGTAGCAGCCCAGTAATTAGAATGATTAACCACTAATTTACGTCTAGACAATAAAAATCCATACCAACTAGGTTTATAGCATTTAATATTTACCGGAGTATGCTTAAATTCAGGCTGTCCCGATATCGGATCAACATTGGGGTTAACGACAGCATCACAATAAGCTTTACTTGAAAACTGATTATTCCAGTGCATTGGAATGAAGACACTCCCACGGCGTTGAGCGTCGGAGATGACTGCTTTTACAACAATAGTACCCCAACTGCTAGATACCATCACAAGTTCTCCCTGTTGCACTGACGCTGCAGTAGCATCGGCTGGATGAATTTCAACATAAGGCTCAACTGTATGGGCCGATAATGTTGCTGATTTACCCGTCCGTGTCATGGTATGCCATTGATCTCGAATTCGACCACTGTTCAGCACCAAAGGATATTGAACTGTACACGGATTCGATGGTTGATTTTTTAATATAGGAATAAATTTAGCACGTTTATTATTTGTGTAAAACTGGCCATCAGCAAACATGCGAACAGTGCCATTCGGTTGTTCTTTTGTCACCGGCCATTGAATAGGATCGATACTCCAAAACTCATTTTCTGTAACATTTTCAAAATAACTAATATCAAAATCACGAGTGCCATTATTTTTATAACCCGACAAGGCTGCATGTTCTTTGAATATATCAAGCGAATTCAAATAATTAAATCCCTCATTAAATCCCATATGTTGCGCCACTTCAGCGAGTATCTTCCAATCTGGTTTTGCTTGTCCCGGGATTGGTAGAAACTGCCGTTGACGTGATATGCGCCGTTCAGAATTTGTAACCGTGCCATCACGTTCACCCCAAGTTTGTGATGGTAATAGCACGTCTGCAAATTGCGTGGTATCGGTGTTACGCATACAGTCGGATACAATTAAAAACTCACATTTAGATAATGCTTCACGTACAAAATCAGCATTAGGCATACTCACTGCAGGATTAGTTGCAATAACCCATAAAATTTTAATTCGACCGTCGTGTACCGCATCAAATAAATCGACGGCTTTAAATCCTTGTTTATCGGATATAACGGGGCACTGCCAAAACTCTTCAATTAATTCTCGATGTTGCTTATTCTCTATTGCCATATGGGCAGCGAGTTGATTTGATAAGCCACCAACTTCCCTTCCACCCATCGCATTAGGTTGACCTGTAAAAGAAAAAGGCCCCATACCGGGTCGGCCGATTCGACCAGTAATTAGATGACAATTAATAATCGCATTAACCCGATCTGTGCCATACGACCATTGATTAATCCCTTGTGAAAAAACCGTAACAACACGTTCGGTTCGTGAAAATAAGCGATAAAATTCAGTGACTGCTGCGTTATCCAAACCACATAAATCGGATACCGTTTCAATCGTAGCCGCATTTTCTGTGGCCGCTTTTATAGCGTCATCGAGTCCTTCAGTACAATGAGAAATAAATAGTTGATTCGCTTCATCGTGAGTGTCTAAATACACTAACAGACCATTGAATAAGATATCATCCATTCCAGGCGCAATCGCCAGATGCATATCGGCGATGTCACAACTAGCCGTTTTTCGTGGGTCAATCACCACAATGAATAAATCGGGATTATCTAGTTTGCTTTGTTTTATTCGTTGGAACAACACTGGATGACACCACGCAGCATTTGAACCAACCAATATAATTAATTTTGCGCGTTCTAGATCTTCATAAGCACAGGGAACGGTATCACTACCAAATGCGCGTTTATAACCTGCCACTGCGGATGACATACACAGTCGTGAGTTAGTATCAATATTATTACTGCCAATAAAACCTTTCATCAATTTATTCGCAACATAATAATCTTCGGTCAGTAACTGTCCCGAAACATAAAATGCAACTGAATCGGGGCCATACTGTGCAATGGTGTCTTTGAACTTCATTGCAATATGGTTTAGTGCATTGCTCCAGTTTTCACTTTCACCGTTCACTTCTGGATATAATAAGCGTCCCTCATACGAGATAGTATCGGCTAGTGCAGCACCTTTGGAGCAGAGCCGACCAAAATTAGAAGGATGCTCAGGATCGCCGGAAATGGTAACCCGACCGCTTTCATCAAGCTGCGCCAATACACCACAACCAACGCCACAATAAGGACACGTTGTTTTCACTTCTTTATTCATTTTGAACTAACTACTTTTTTAAAATCACTGTTGACCAACAATCGTCCTTCGACAAATTCTATGTACTCTCGATATACCGAACTAAAATAGAGGATACACCAAAACAAGAGCCCAGGAAGTAATGCCAGGAAATAATAAACATATTCTGTGTTTAATGGCGTAACCATAGCCACAATAATGAGCAAGTAAATAGGCCACATTAAATAACAACTACGCAAAGAATGTTTTAGGATTATTAAGAAAAGTACTAACGCACGTCGAGTGCGTTGTTGTTTGGAATAATAAACAACTCGATAAACTGCTTGTTCCAGCTCGGTTGAATATTCTTTGAGCATTGTTACTCATGCCATTTATAAGTTAATAACTAATATAATGATAGACTATTTTATTAGTGTTCACCTTTAGTTCGCAATAAGCCAGCAAGACGATTACCTTGTTTTTGAGGGCCTCCACGAGGAAAAATTTTATGCAAATACGAACTCGTTGCCTTCTCAGCATTCCAGTGTTGTTTAAAGTGTTTTACAATTTTTCGCACCTCACATTGAACACGATGTAATTCATAATACGCACGTAAAAATTTTACAACTTCAAAATGTTCTTCGGTTAACGTCAAGTTTTCAGATGCTGCTAATGCGTTGACAAAATCAGTAGACCAATCATCACTATCAACAATATAACCTTCGCTATCGGTTAACACTACTTCACCGTTAACAATGAGTTCTTTTGTTTGCATATTTCGGTAACGCATTTTTATTCCTTCTAATTTATTAACTATAAGTATCGAGTATTCAGTAGTTTAATGCTGATCGGGTAACACACCCATTTGTTCCATTTCTGCTAAACCAGTTTCACGGGCATGTTCCACAAAACCCTTATTACGCCAGAAAAAAGCACCCGGCATCGTCGTTGGAATTACCAGAACATAAAATAATGCTCGACTAATAACACTATTGGTAACTATTAACAAACCGACAGCAAACCATGCTAAATAAGCGTAAAGACCATCAATCTGGCCAAACAACAATGAGCCTGCAAAAACAATACTTAATATAATACCTACATTACGTAACATATAAGTTTTACCGAAAGTAGTCATTTGCTCATAATGTGACGCGGCGGCTTCACCTTCATCACTTTTCAGCGTTTTAGTGTGCATAAACAAACCAAACGCTTCCATTATAATTCCTATAAACGCCACACTACCAGCAGCAACAAATAATGTTGCAATCGAAGCACCATTTGAAACTAATAATGCACCATAAATAAGGGCTACAAATAATGCCCCGAGGCTAAACATATTGCCATAAAAACTCGTTAGCACTTGCCAATGATTCCAGAATGGTCTTGCTCTAATTCTGTAAATTTTATGCATGAAATAAAGAGCAAGGGGGCCACTAACCGCAGCAGCCCACCCAAGTCCGGAAGTAATTAAGTTGGTAATATTTTCAGGTAACCAACTTAACAATACCGGTAAACTACTCAACACGGTATACAACGCCAATAAATTATAAAATATAGCTATTGCTGCGACTTCACGGCTAACTGGAGAATAACGCAAATTATTAAACGCACGATAAAAACGGTGCGGTTTACCAAGATGCATGGTTGACAAAGCTAGAGCAAATGTCTCTAAACCAAGTAAACTAAATAGTATCGCCGGTGATAAAATAGGATGTGAAGCTGATGATAATAATTCTACTCCAAATAGCGGTGCTAAGAACAAAAACAAAAATGCACCCACCACCGTTTGTGTTAACAAGGTAAAAATAACCAGAGGGTTTTCTCGTGAGCTTAATTTAGCCAAATTCCACTGTGCCGCAACTCCAGTATCACGAACTTTAGTTTTATATTCACCATTACCCTGCTCATCTTTTTCATAACGCAGCGGTATTGAATCAGGACGCGTCATTTCACGCGGTAAACTTTTTGTTTGTTGAAAACGAACATTCGGGTTAGTAATATCGGGTGTTGGAAAACCTGGAATTTTAATATCCAATTGATCTCTATTTTCTGGCATGGTTTCAATTACACCAAAATCCAGAGCCGAAGCTAAACAGGCAGATACACAGGCAGGTTTTAAACCGACTTCAAGTCGATCAACACACATATTACATTTTTGAACATGTCCCTTGCTAGTGTCCAACTGTGGAGCATTGTAAGGGCATACCCAAGTGCAATAGCCACAACCAAAACAAATATCAGGATCTTGCAATACTGCGCCATATTCAGCAAATTTTGTATAAGCTCGTGTTGGACAGCCCTTTAAACAAACGGGATCATCACAATGATTACAGGCCATAGAGATATTAAGGCGGGTATAACTAGGATAGGTTCCACCTTCGACATAACCCACAGAGCGAAAAGCTAAATGAGCAGGTAAATCATTCTTTTCACTACAAGCTGATTCACAGGCATGACATGAAATACAGTTATCGGCGTTAAAATAAAAGCCATGTTGTTTGTAACGGTCGGGATTATCACTAACACCAGAGTCACCATTAATATTTAGGCTTTTTCCAGCAAGTGCATCTGATTCATCAACTAACTGAATTTTCTTACCGTAGCGGTTTAATTCAGGCGATTCAACTTTTGGAACAAAGGCATATTTTGGTTCGTCACTTCTAACTTTAAACATAACGTTACTCTAGTTATATAATTAATCTTTTAAATAATTCTAATACGTTCGCGCGGCTTTATTTCGAACTGCAGCTGCACCTTGGTTTTCAATTGCTTCAACTTTCACTGAGCATTGTTTAAAACCAGGTTGTCTTGAATGCGGATCTAATAATCCTAAGGTTAAGCGATTAACGCATTCATAAAAATGAAATGGGATGAATACCATATTCGGTGGTACACGCTGTGTTAACTGTACCATGACCACCGCATCACCTCGACGTGAGGTTAAACGCGCATAACCACTGTGTTTTATACCAAGCTCTTTAGCTGAATCCGGGTTCATTTCCATATAGGCTGTTGGACTAAATTTATTAATATTACCAACCTTGCCAGTACGTGTTCGGGTATGAAAATGTTCGACCACGCGACCACTGTTTAACCAAAACGGATACTCTTCGTCGGGACGTTCATTATTATCAACAAATGGCAATGGTATTAATTTAGCCTTACCATCTTCATATTGAAATTTGCCATCGGTGTATAAACGTTGTGTTCCAGTGTCATCGCCATCAGAGCAGGGCCACTGTATGCCGCTTTGTTGTTCCAGCTTGTCATAGCTCATGCCCGAATAATCCAGCATCCGACCTTTTGACAATTGTTTCATTTCTTCAAAAGCACCTTCGGTGGTTTCAGGAAAGTTAGGTTTCTTGTCATTGTTAAAGCGTTTTGCCATTTCATTAAAAATCCAAAAATCCGGTTTTGAATCTTTATGCGGCGGAATAACATTTCGAATTAAATTCACTCGACGTTCGGTATTGGTGAAACAGCCTTGCTTCTCTGCCCAAACCGCAGCCGGCAAATAAACATGACTGTATTCATTTGTTTCAACGTCTTCATAGGCATCTTGCACCACCAGAAAATCTAATTTCTCAAGAGTTTTACGAATACGTGCTGTATTTGTCATCGAGGTCATTGGGTTGGTGGCAATAATCCACAAGCCTTTTATTTGACCAGTTTCAATTGCAGGAAAAATATCCGTTTGAAATAGACCGCGTTTTTCAGGGAGAAAATCTTCATCAATGCCCCAAAATTTTGCTACATCTTTACGATCTTGGGACTTTTCTAAGGCTCGGTACCCCGGTAAACCAGAACACGATGACCACTCACGGGTTCCCATGGCATTACACTGACCCGTTATCGATAAACTGGTGCTGCCGGGTTTACCGATATTACCGGTGATTAAATTTAAATTATTAATGCCAACAACACCATCCGAGCCATGAGTACTTTGATTAATACCCATAGTCCAAATTGTCATTGCCGAACCCGATTTTGCGTAAAGACGCGCGACAGTTCGAATGGTGTCTTCATCGATACCACAAATTTTAGATGCTGTTACCGGATCATATTGTTTTACCAGTGCTTCAAATTCTTCAGAACCGTTGGCGTGAGCCGTAATATAATCTCGATCTTCCAGGCCTTCATCCATAATCACATGAGCCAGTGCATTTAATAACACCACATCGGTTCCGGGTGTTATTGGTAGATGCATATCGGCCATTTGTGCAAACATGGTCACGCGTGGATCCACCACAATAACTGGAAACTTACGTTTCTCTAATGCTTGTTTTAAACGCCAAAAAATTATTGGGTGTTGTTCAGGTAAGTTCGAGCCCATAGCAAGTAAACACTCGGTATGTTCAAAATCCTCGTAACACCCCGGTGGCCCATCAGAACCAAATGAGCGTTTATAACCTGAAACGGCA
>CAYQUC010000057.1:0-20831 GCA_964420605.1 uncultured Thioalkalispiraceae bacterium
CCTTTTGACTCATCGAACAAATCAATGCCTTTGCCGATTTTTCGAACAATATGTTTAATACCATTATTCTGCTTAATCTCAAATTAAACACGCGCTACAGGTGGTTTGGTGGTAGAAACATCAATTAATTGCAGATAAAAGTAATTGTTTATACTACTCAATCCTTTAGATAACTTATTACCTGCTTCAGATATTACTCAGAGAAATCCCTATATTGGTATTGCTTGTAGTCTTTTATCGTTTAAGTATAGCTATAGTTCATATTATCCATAGCCCTTGTTTGTGCGAGTGCAATTCCCAAACGGATACAAATACTCGAAGCTAAGCTGGTGGCCAAATTTAATCTACAAACAAAAAAACTCTAATCTTTTAAGGACTTCTAATCTTCCTTCTGAAGATTAGTTCAAGATTTCTACCGAATCGCCAACAGCTAAACTACCCTGACTATTCGCAATTAAGTTTTGTCCAAAATAAATTTTATTATCTTGCTTGCGAAAAGTCAGTAATGTCGCCGTTGGTTCTGGGCCTTTTTCGCCAGTTGCAGTATCAATACTAGGAATTACACAGCGACTACACGGCTTCACAACGCGTAGTGTTAAGTCCCCGATTCTAATTAACTTCCAAGTATCTTCATCAAACGCATCACAGCCAGTCACTACAATATTAGGTCTAAAACGCTTCATTGGCACAGCAACATCGAGTTTATCATTGAGGTTATCGAGAGATGCTTGTGAGATGAGTAAAATAGGAAAACCATCACTAAAAGCAGTACGATCATTTGGCGCTGCAAAAGTCGGATCAACTTGCCTTACTTCATCATCGTGGAAATACACCAAGCGACATTCAACAGCCAAAAATTGCGTTAACCAGTTTGCTGTCACATCATTACAATCAATTGCTAAACATTGATCCTGCCATATAGTCACCGTAGCCGCTGGTTTCTGTATTGGTAGTTGCACAGTTAATGGTGGCATTTGTGGCGCTGTCAAAATAATACTATTGCTTTGTAACTCTACCTTAATTAAACACATTCGGGGTTGTTGTCGTTGAGTAATAAATTGACCTTGTGCATCAACTACCATCCAACGTCGGTCATTATGTAGCCCAAAATTATCAACTTGAGATTTATTGACGACAATTTGAGCCATTGATTTAACAGGGTATATAGCAAGTTCACTAACGAATATAGATGACATGAATTAAATAAGTTCCCTTTTAATGTTATTACACTTTGCTCTTTTTACACTCTTCCAATAATTTTTGAAATAACGCAGCACCCAATTCACGTGATTTTTCAATATTTCGTAATGGAATTTTGTCAGGGTCAGGGTAATTGTCTAATGCTTTAGACATGCTTGACTCACGTATAATATGTAGCATTGGGTAAGGTGATCGATTGGTGTAATTTGACGCATCATCTCGCTCGGTATCGGTAAAATAATAGTCGGGATGAAAGCTCGCTACTTGATAGATACCTTCGTACTGCTCTAACTGAATTAAATCATTTGCGAGTGCAACTAAATCAAGAAAGGTAAAAAAATCATCAAAATTATTTGGTAAGATTAACAGCGTCGTTTCTATTTCTGGATCGCCATCTAAACGTTGGCATTCTAAGATAAGGGATTCAAGGGCTTTTTCAGGAGTTACATTAGACTCAACTTTGTAATGAATACGGTCACGCTCAAGTTCGCGCTTAGCAAAAGGACAAAAGTTGAATTCAATTATTACCGACTTGATCCAACTTTGCGTTTGAGTAATTATTTCGTCAGTCGAGAACGTCATATTGAGGAGACGATGAGTCAAATAAATTATTTAGAAAGAAAATTTAAGTAATTGGATTACCAAATATTAATGAACAGAATAATCCGTGTCCACAGTATCATCATAGCGATCGTTTAGATAACTGATAATTTCATCAGATTCATACATCCACGTTATTTTATCGTTTTCTTCAATACGCAAGCATGGGACTTTTATTGCACCACCACCAGTAAGTAACGCTTCTCGATTATGTTGGTTCGATTGTGCATCGACATAAGAAACCGGAACATTTAAGCGGTGAATTGCACGACGTGTTTTAACACAAAATGGACAAGCATAAAATTGATAAAGCGATAATCCTTCTGCGGAAGCATTAATTTCTTGTTGAATTTTAACAGGGCGTTCTATTTGTGTAGGTCGCGTTAAATAATTAACCAATACGATTACTCGACCTAACCCTTCACGAACAGCTTTAACAATCATATCTCTACCTACAGTACTAGTTAATATTTTAGCCAAATGCTAACTTACTATAATACACAATTGCGTTATTCATGGATAGATGAAAATGCGGGTTTAGCCATTAATTGCGTTAACAGTCCTGAAAATGCCGTTATTTTGTCATTTAAAAGCAGTTTAATCGTTTTAACTTTAGACAAAATGACGACACTATAAGTACAAACGGTTAAATAATATTGCATAGTTTTAGTCATTATACGCTAAATTCATTACTATAATTCCGGATTACAGTTCCGGGAATAATGTTAAATCTGCACCGATTTGCCAGACTGGATATTTGTACATCGTTCTGATGAACAAATCTGAGCTAAGAATAACCTCAAGCCATTGCACTAAGTTGTGATACTCTGAATATCGAAACCAGTCAATATGCACATTGGCAAACTGCCGGATAAAAGGCGCTATCGCAATATCAACATAGGTTAAATTATCTGTTATTAAATAATGCGTTGTGCCCAGTAATAAATTTAATTCATTTAAAAAAACTTCACCCTGTTGCCGGTAAAAAATTTCAGATTGTTCTGGAAAACGTACCGCATATTTATAGTGATCCAGATGTTGTTTAAATTCAGAGTCATTGGTAGTAATTAATGATTGCGCTAATGTAAATTGTTCAGCATTTAATGACGACCAATTATCACGATCTTGAATTGACATTGCCCATTGAATTATATCGAGACTTTCATCTAACATTGCACCATCATTTGTTATTAACACCGGTACAGTTTCTTTTGGAGAAATCAACATTAATTCTTTTGGTTTATTTTTTAAATCAACTTCACGCAGTTCGACCTTGATACCACAGTAAACCAAAGCCATCCGTGCTCGCATGGCATAAGGACAGCGTCGAAAAGAATATAAAATGGGTAAGTTAGTTTTTGCCATAAATAAAAAAGCTACTGCAGCGGTTTTTCCCAAAACATAGCCGAACCAATTTCAGGTGTTAACTCATAACTCTTGAAGCCAAAATTTTGATAGGCTTTTTTAGCAATAATATTACCCTGCAATACTTCAAGGGTTAATTTACAACAGTTGTTTTGCCTTGCTAATTGTTCGGCTGACTGTAGCAGCTTATTTGCTACACCTTGGCCGCGATAATTATTAGTTACATACACATCGTGAATATTCAGTAAGGGCCGACACCGAAATGTTGAAAATCCAAGCATACAGGTTATCAAGCCAATCGCCTGATTATTTTCATAAGCAAGAAATACCGTTATGAACTCACGATGTGCAATTTCGGTCGCGAGATTATCACGCACAGTAGAATCCAGCTCCACTTCGCCCCCCATCACATCAAGAGCATAGCTATTAAGTAACCTAACATAATCATCGCCATGCTTTTTACTGTGTAAGTCTGCTTGTAAAATTTCGACCATAAAATCACCCTATTTGTAACAGGCGATTTTACCAGTAATTTGTCCACATGACCCCAAATTTCATACGTCCATTGGATTATAGGACATTAATCCGAGGCATTAATCCATGACTATTCTATATAAAGTACTCATGCTAAACTTATAACTCCTAAATAAATGATATAATACAGTATGTCTGAATACGTACTCATCCTAGTAAGCACCATTTTGGTTAATAACTTTGTATTGGTAAAGTTTCTTGGCCTGTGCCCATTTATGGGCGTATCACGCAAACTTGATACCGCTATTGGAATGTCAATGGCAACAACCTTTGTCTTAACACTATCGTCGGTCTGTAGTTATCTGGTTAATGCCTATTTACTCGAACCATTTGGTTTAGGATATTTACGAACAATCACCTTTATTTTGGTTATTGCCGTTGTAGTGCAATTCACTGAAATGAGTGTTCGAAAAACCAGCCCATTACTGTATCAAGTACTTGGAATATTTTTACCGTTAATCACAACGAACTGTGCTGTGCTTGGTGTAGCTTTACTGAACGTCAACGAAGGCAATGGTTTTATCGAGTCGTTTTTATATGGCTTTGGCGCTTCAATTGGTTTTTCACTCGTGCTTATTTTATTTTCGGCTATGCGTGAACGAATAAATGTTGCTGATGTACCCGCAGCTTTTCAAGGAACATCCATCGCATTAGTAACCGCGGGTCTAATGGCCATGGCTTTCATGGGCTTTTCAGGTTTGATAAAAATTTAATTATGCTTAACGCTATAATTATCGTGACATTACTAGCCCTCATCTTCGGATTGATTCTCGGCTTTGCCGCAATTTTTTTTAAAGTTGAAGAAAATCCTGTCGTTGATCAAATTAATAGCTTATTACCGCAAACTCAGTGCGGGCAATGTACCTATGCAGGCTGTCGACCCTACGCACAAGCCATCGCCGATGGTGAAGCGGACATAAATCAATGCCCTCCTGGTGGCGAGCAGGTCATTCTTGCTTTAGCTGATTTACTCGATAGAGAACCAACGCCGTTAAACGAAGAACATGGCAACCATATTGAAGAAACACTCGTTGCCATTATTGATGAGCAAGTTTGTATTGGCTGTACTTTGTGTATTCAAGCCTGTCCAGTAGATTGCATTTTAGGTGCCGCAAAACAAATGCATACTGTAATCGCGGATGAATGTACTGGATGTGAATTATGCATTCCACCCTGTCCGGTAGACTGTATCGACATGATCCCGATTAATGAAGAAATTAAAGATTGGAAATGGCCATTTCCGCCAACACCCTTAGAGTTTGATCCCCGTGTTTCGATACTTTCCAAACTGAAGATTCCTGAAACTCCAGTTGATGCTGACAATTCACCAAATTCAGGAGAGCAAAAATCATGATGTATTTTAGTAAGCTCGGGCATTTTCATGGTGGTTTAAAGCTAGAACAACATAAAGAAGAATCACTAGCTAGCCCAGTCGAAATGGCAAAGCTGCCAAAAAAATTATACATCCCAGTACAACAACATATTGGCGCGGCTGCCGAGCCCATTGTTAACGTTGGTGATAAAGTTCGTAAAGCACAAGTTATTGCCAAAGCAACAGACTATTTAAGCGCCGCAATCCATGCTCCTAGCTCTGGCACCGTTATTGCGGTTGAAGAACACCCAGTTGCACATCCCTCGGGTAAAACCGCGCTTTGTATTGTAATAGAAACAGATGGCAAAGAAAATTGGCGCTGGCGTAAAGACCCGTCACCCGACTTTTTAAATATTGACCCGAGTGCATTACGCAATATTATTCGAGAAGCCGGAATCGTCGGAATGGGCGGCGCAGGCTTCCCAAGTTATATTAAAATGAATCCAGGATATAATAATACTGTATCTACTTTGATATTAAACGGTGCTGAATGTGAACCCTATATCACCTGTGATGCTAAAATCATGCAAGACCATCCACGGGATATTATCAATGGCTTATTGATTATGCGTCATGCCTTACAAGCTGAAAACTGCATTATTGGTTTAGAAGATAATAAACTAGAAGCATTTAAGGCCTTGGTTGATGCACTACATGAAGATGAATTAAAATTCATCCGCATTCAACGTATTCCGACTATTTACCCAGCCGGTGGTGAAAAACAATTAATTAAAGTATTAACAAAAAAAGAAGTGCCAAGTGGTGGACTGCCTATCGATATTAATGTCAGCTGTCACAACGTCGCCACAGCATTAGCTATATATAGAGCAGTCGCAATCCAAGAACCATTAATTTCGCGTTATGTTACCGTTACCGGCGATGGTATAAAGCAAGCAAGAAATCTTGAAGTATTAATTGGTACGCCAATTTCTGAAATTTTGCAGCAGTGTAGTATAGACTACGACGATATCGATGAAATTATTATCGGTGGCCCAATGATGGGATTTAACTTACAAAATGAAAAGTCTCCCATCATTAAAACAACCAATTGTATACTAACGCTAAAAAATAAAGTAAAAACATCAGCAACGATAATGCCATGTATTCGATGTGGCGAATGCGCTCGTGTCTGCCCAGCACAACTTTTACCGCAACAAATATATTGGTATGCCAAAGCAAAAGATTTTGATGGCACGCAAAAATACAATTTGTTTGATTGCATTGAATGCGGTTGTTGTGCCTATGTCTGCCCCAGTAATATTCCACTGGTACAGTACTACCGTTATGCAAAAACTGAAATTTATGCACAAGAACGTGACTCATTAAAATCCAATGTTGCTCGTGAACGACATGAATTTAGAGAGTTTCGCTTAGAACGAGAAAAAACAGAAAAAGCAGAAAAGCTCAAAAAGAAAAAACAGTTACTACAAAATAAGAAACTAAAAGAACAATCAAATGAAAAAACTGCTTCAGTATCAACAAAAAAAGAATCGGTTAAAAATGACTTGGTAGCCCAAGCCATGGCCCGAATTCAACAAAAAAATGATACCCAAAAAGTGGTTAAAAAAAATGTATCAGACCTAACAATTGAACAGCAACATGCAATTAAAGAAATTGATAAACGTCGGAAACAACAGCGCGAAGAAAAAATTCAACAAGCGCATGAAAATGACAACAATTCTCAACGTGAAACGTTAAAGAAATAACGGCGATTAAAATGAATTTATTACCCTTTCGAAGTTCTCCCCATATCCAGCAACCATTAAGCGTTAGCTCGATAATGCTCAATGTAATCTATGCACTAATTCCTGGTAGTATTGCGTTTATTTATTATTTTGGCGGCGGCGTGATCATCAATCTAGTCATCGCGGTAATTTCTGCGGTATTATTTGAAGCTTTAATACTTAAAATTCGTCAACGTCCAATTAAACCATTTATTCTCGATGGCAGTGCTGTTGTAACTGCAATTCTAATTGCATTAGCAATTCCACCTTTCGTACCATGGTGGATTCCGGTAGTGGGTAGTGGTTTTGCGATTATAATAGCAAAACACCTGTACGGTGGCCTTGGTTATAACCCATTTAACCCTGCCATGGTAGGTTATGCTGTACTGTTAATTGCATTTCCGTTACACATGACATCGTGGACACCGGCACACTCTGAGCAAGTCATTGCTGCTGCACATAATTTATATCAGCTCAGTTTTATTGAACATTTAAGTTACAGTTTGCTCGGTTCACTTCCTGAGAATATTAAATTCGACAGTATTACCATGGCCACACCACTAGACACCATAAAAACCCAATTAGGACTTAATAATACTGTAGGCGAAATACAGCAAGCTAAAAACTATCTATTTGGTAGTGTCGGCGGCATGAATTGGGAATGGATCAACCTAATGTATTTACTCGGTGGATTATGGTTATTATATAAAAGAATCATTAGTTGGCATATACCTGTTGGGCTATTTGCTGGATTATTCTTCATGTCATTATTTGCGAGCATGACGGATCCCGATTCGTTTGTATCACCCTTGTACCATTTGTTTTCAGGTGCAACAATGTTATGTGCTTTTTTCATCGCAACCGATCCTATAACAGCAGCAACAACCCCTAAAGGGCGTTTATATTACGCGACTGGAATCGGTATATTTATCTATATAATTAGAACCTGGGGTGGTTACCCCGATGGTGTGGCATTTGCAGTATTATTAATGAATATGGCTGTTCCAACAATTGACTATTACACTAAACCACGTGTGTTTGGTCACCAAAACAAGAATAAGCAGGACGGTTAAATGTTTATCAGAAACATGAGCATAAGCGCCATAATCTTAGCAGCTTTTGCTTTCTCAGGAACTCTCATTCTGGCCTATACCGAGCAAATAACTCGCCCAATAATCGAAAGTGAACAAAAACATTTTTTGTTGCGCAGTCTGAATATATTAATTCCTGAACAACAACGCGATAATGATATTTTCCATGATGTCATTTACGTTACCGATCCTACTTTATTGGGCAGTAAAAAAACCATTGCGATCTATCGAGCGCGCAAAGATAACAAGCCCGTTGCGGCCATTATTCACTCCATTGCTCCAAATGGCTATAGTGGTAAAATTCATTTATTAATCGCCATCTACAATAACGGCAAATTAGCAGGTGTTCGAGTCACCAAACACACCGAAACCCCTGGTCTTGGTGATGGCATTGTGACCCGTAAATCTGACTGGATTCTTGGTTTTGCCGGTAAATCACTCGACAATACCTCAGCCACAGAATGGGCCGTTAAAAAAGACGGCGGCGTTTTTGACGAATTCACTGGTGCCACCATTACACCACGGGCCGTAGTAAATGCCGTACAAAATACCCTATTATATTTTAAACAGAATCGTGATAGTTTGTTTACTATAAATGATAAACTTATAACAACTGTGACTCAATAATTTAATTTACATCACAGCTATAGCAACTTCATGTCTGGATTGCAGCGTTTGATGTAAAATGTAGCAGAAGTGAAATTACAAAACTAATTTATAAATTGACGAAAAATTATGTCTACACTATCAATCATTCGAGATGGCTTATGGGATAACAACCCTGCATTAATCCAATTATTAGGATTATGCCCGATGCTTGCGGTTTCAAATACCACTATCAATGCCTTAGGAATGGGCTTGGCAACAACATTAACATTAATATCAACCAATCTTATCGTGTCCCTTATCCGTCAATGGATCCGACCCGAAATACGAATACCGGTTTTTGTGTTAATAATTGCCGCGGTTGTTACCGCCATTGAGTTATTTATGAATGCCTATTTTCATCAGTTATATCTAATTTTGGGGGTATTTATTCCATTGATCACCACCAATTGCATTATTATTGCACGTGCTGAATCTTTTGCTTCAAAAAATAATCCTTTTTATTCAAGTCTCGATGGCTTATTTATGGGACTTGGATTCACCTCAGTACTGGTCATATTAGGCGCAATGCGTGAGATAATTGGCTTTGGTACATTCTTGCAACAAGCAGATTTAATGTTTGGTGCAGGTAGTGAATGGCTAACAATAACTATTTTTGATGGTGGATTTTTATTAGCCGTATTTGCTCCCGGGGCATTTATTGGGCTGGGTTTATTAGTCGCATTAAAAAACGTAATTGATAAATACCAAAAGTCTAAAGAACTAAAACCAATTCCTGTTACCATAGCAGCCACCATTACCGATAGCCCGTAATTAAATTATAACTATTTTGCAGTATTATCAATGACACCTCAAAGACGGCACGCAATTTTTAATCGCTTAAAAAAACACATCCCTGATCCAACTACCGAGTTAAATTATAACTCTACGTTTGAATTATTAATTGCAGTTATATTATCTGCTCAAGCAACCGACAAAGGTGTAAATAAAGCCACCGGCCCATTATTTGAAAAAGCCAATACCCCAGAAAAAATTGCAAAACTTGGGGAAACAGAATTACGCACATTCATTAAAACCATTGGTTTATTCAATACCAAGGGTAAAAATATAATTAAAACCTGTAACATGCTAATCAAGTTACATAACAGTGAAGTGCCCGATGATCGTACAGCACTAGAAGCTCTACCGGGTGTTGGTCGTAAAACTGCCAACGTGGTTTTAAATACGGCTTTTGGCCACCCAACCATAGCTGTTGATACTCATATTTTCAGAGTATCCAATCGAACCGGACTGGCTCCGGGTAAAAACGTCGTGGAGGTTGAAAATAATTTAATGATTAACGTACCGCAAAAATTCATGCAAGATGCTCACCACTGGTTAATTTTACATGGTCGCTATACCTGCATCGCACGAAGCCCCAGATGTGGCTCATGTGTCATCGAGGACCTTTGCGAATATGAAGAAAAAAACCTAAGCTAAACTTATAAGTAAGATTAAAAAAGTAAAATAACATGTTACCAGAAGACCGTTCTCAATTACGAAAAATGTTTTTTGATGCTTGGACTAAACATCATAAAAAACAATCCCTATCGGCGATGGATGATATTATTGTGAATATCATTAAGTTACATCCTGAATATCACGCGATGTTAAGTAATGAAAATGACTATCTAGATAAAGATTATTTACCCGAAGCTGGCGAGTCTAATCCATTTTTGCACATGGCAATGCACATTTCTATTCACGAACAATTATCAACCCAACGCCCTGTTCAAATTACGCAGTTATACCAACTATTACTGAATAAATATCAAGATCCGCATGATGTCGAGCACCATATGATGGAGTGTCTCGGACAAATGATTTGGCAATCCCAGCGTGATAATGTACTACCCGATGAATCACTCTATGTTAGCTGCTTACAAAAACTTGCTCAGTAAAATTAACCAACATCCTGCTATGCTAGATGCAAATACAGTATAAGTGAAAAAATAAAATTTATAATTTAACTAATCACTTCCGCATTTAATTTAACATAATAAAATAGAACTAACTATCCTCCAAGTTACAAGTGGATAGAAATACAGAGTTTTCAACTTTTGTTGTGATAGATCGCCTAATTTCTAATTTTTTTATAACAAAACGAGTGAAATTCTTTTTTTATCTCTGAATAACCGCTATTATAGACCGTCCTAAAATAATAATTAACTATAAAACAATAACTTACGTGATTTTCTAGCCATGTATTGGCAAATATAATTTTTAGTTACTGCATTATTTCTTAGTCATTGAAACTTTAATTGAGTAATAATGTCATATTTCTCAATGCGAGTGTTCGTTAACTATTCTCGTAGGACAATAAATTCAGAATAAACTTATAAAAATTATCTGAGTATTATAAACGAGTTATTAAACTCATTTTTTAAATTTATGGAGGCACTCGATGTCAAATAACAATTTTTTAAAACCTATCTCATTTGCAATTAGTACAGCAGTAGTAGCAATAGCAGTTACCGGCAGTGTTTCAGCAGCAGATGTAAACCCATTTGCCATGAACGAATTATCTAGTGGCTACATGCAAGTCGCTGCAGCTGAAGGCAAATGTGGTGAAGGCAAATGTGGCGGCGACATGAAAGCCAAAAAAGCTAAAATGGCTAAAGACGGTAAATGTGGCGAAGGCAAATGCGGCGACATGAAGAAAAAAATGGGTAAAGACGGCAAATGTGGCGAAGGCAAATGCGGCGGCGACAAAATGGCTAAAGACGGCAAATGTGGCGAAGGCAAATGTGGCGGCGCTAAAATGGCTAAAGACGGCAAATGCGGTGAAGGCAAATGCGGCGGTGACAAAAAGAAAAAAATGGCTAAAGACGGCAAATGTGGCGAAGGCAAATGTGGCGACAAAAAATAAGCCAGTAGTTGAACATGAACAACGCTAGTTATCCTGTTCATGGCGTAGGACTTGGTCTGCGACGATCCATTATGGACTCGCTCGCAGACCACCCTCATCCCCAAGTCGATTTTATGGAGGTTGCTCCTGAAAATTGGATCGGTGTTGGTGGTGTTTGGGGCAAAAAATTCCGCGCTTTCACTGAACAAACACCATTTATGGTTCATGGTTTATCGCTTTCTATTGGCAGCCCTGCACCTCTTGATGAGGCATTCATACAACGTGTTAAACGTTTTATGAAAGAGTTTGACATTAAACATTACAGCGAACATTTAAGTTACTGCAGTGATGGTGGCCACTTATACGATTTAATGCCCATCCCGTTCACTGAAGAAGCAATAACTCATGTTGCTGAACGTATTCAAAGAACACAAGATATTATTGGCGAACAAATTGCCATGGAGAATGTCTCCTATTACGCGGCTCCCGGAAAAGAAATGCAAGAAATTGATTTCTTAAATGCGGTATTAGAAAAAGCCGACTGTAAATTCTTGTTAGACGTAAACAATATTTACGTTAATAGTATTAATCACAACTATGATCCATCCAAATTTTTAAAAGCTATTCCCGGTGATAGAATATCCTATATTCATATCGCAGGACATTATGATGAAGCTGACGATCTTAGAGTTGATACCCACGGTGCGGATGTAATAGCACCCGTATGGCAGCTATTAGAACAAGCCTACGAGCTTTACGGCACAATACCTACCTTACTCGAACGTGATTTTAATATACCCGCTATTCCAGAACTATTACTAGAGGTTGATAGCATCGCCTCTTATCAAAAAAAATGGCATAAGCCGCAAAATGCAAATATCAAGCAAAGCTGAAAAATCGGATAAGCAACCAGAATTTATTCGTCGTCAATACGAATTTGCTGCTCATATTCGAGACCCCGAAAATAATCCTGCTCCAACCGATGTCGAGCAACGTCGAATGAATATCTACAACGAGTTATTTTATAACAATGTAGAAGATTTCATGTCGAACAGTTACCCGGTATTAAAAAGTATTTATGGTGACCTTGAGTGGCATAAATTGGTACGTGATTATTATTCCAAACATCAGGCTCACACTCCTTTATTTCCGGAAATGCCACGCGAATTTTTAAAGTTTTTAGAAAATGAACGTGAACCAAATAAAATTGATCCTCCCTTTTTAATTGAGCTGGCCAATTACGAATGGGTCGAACTCGCATTAGGATTGCTCGATTTAGAAAACAATATTAACACAATTGATCCAGATGGCGATCTACTCAATAACGTACCCGTTATGTCATCATTAGCTTGGTCACTCAGTTATATTTTTCCGGTTCATAAAATAAGTCCAGACTTTCAACCACAAGACAAACCTGCATTACCAACTTATATTGTTGTTTATCGTAACCACAATGATGAAATAGTATTTATGGAGCTAAACCCTGTCACTGCCCGCCTGCTCCAATTAATATCGGAAACTAATGACAATACCACAAATAAAACCGGTAAAGAATTATTAGAAATAATCGCCACTGAAATGAACCATCCTGACCCTAGCGTTGTCATAACCGGAGGACAACAAGCAATGCAGGAGTTACGATCTCGTAACATACTACTAGGGACGCTTAAATAGGCTACCCTTAAAAATTAAAACTAGTCAGCTGGAGTGGTTACATGAATGCCTTAGTACGATTTCAAAATTTATTAGATCAAACTAAAGCCTTGGACTTTCTTGGTCCTTTGGCATTACGTCTTTATTTAGTTCCTGTTTTTTGGATGGCGGGAATGAGTAAATTTAATTCTTTTAGCAGTACTGCCGACTGGTTCGGAAATCCCGACTGGGGACTTGGTTTGCCTTTTCCAACTGTCATGGCTTTTTTAGCTACTTCAACCGAACTTGCAGGAGCAGTGATGTTGTTATTCGGTTTTGGTGTTCGATGGATTTCCATTCCACTCATGTTTACCATGCTAATAGCAATTTTTACTGTACATTGGTCTAATGGTTGGCAGGCAGTCGCTGATCCCATGTCATGTTTATTTAATTGTGCCGATGCAACTGATGCCATTGTTAGATTAAGCAAAGCAAAAGAAGTATTACAAGAACATGCAAATTACGACTGGATAACAGGACAAGGTAGTTTAATTATTTCAAATAACGGAATTGAATGGGGAGCAACTTACTTTATTATGTTATTGGCTTTATTCTTTATCGGTGCTGGTAAATATGCCAGTGTTGACCATTGGATTAAGCAAAAATTTAATCCTTAACATCTCATCTATAGCGCCACAAATCATTATTTGATTTGTGGCGATGTTAATTTTAGCTCAATTATTTTTTACGTTTCGCTATTCGTAATCGCAATGCATTTAATTTAATAAATCCTTCAGCATCTTGTTGATTATACGCACCACCATCATCCTCAAATGTCGCAATCGTTTCATCAAACAAACTATCAGTATCCGATTTACGTCCAACTACCGTTACATTACCTTTATACAGTTTCAGTCTCACAACACCGTTTACTGTTTCCTGCGATGCATCAATCATAGTTTGCATCATCTGGCGCTCTGGAGACCACCAATAGCCATTGTAAATCATGCTGGCATAACGCGGCATTAATTCATCTTTTAAATGAGCCGCTTCTCGATCAAGCGTAATCGATTCAATTGCGCGATGGGCTTTTAACATGATAGTTCCGGCTGGGGTTTCATAACAGCCACGTGACTTCATTCCAACATAACGGTTTTCAACAATATCATCACGGCCAATGCCATTGGCACCACCAATTTTATTCAATTGTTCCATGACAGTTGCAGGTGACACCGCTATGCCATCAATCGCAATCACATCGCCTTTCTCAAAACTCAGTTCAATATAGCTAGCTCGATCGGGTGCTTGCTCAGGTGACACAGTCCAGCGCCACATATCATCCTCAGGCTCAGCCCAAGGGTCTTCCAAGATTCCACCCTCGTACGAAATATGCAATGAATTAGCATCCATAGAATAAGGTGATTTCTTGCCACGTTTTTGCTCAATTGGAATATTGTGCTGTTCCGCATAGGCCATCAATTTTTCACGTGAATTAAGGTCCCATTCGCGCCACGGCGCAATGACATGCACATCTGGCATTAAAGCATAAGCACCCAGTTCAAACCGAACTTGATCATTACCTTTACCGGTTGCACCATGCGAAATTGCATCGGCTCCAGTTTGCTCTGCAATTTCAACTAATCTTTTTGCTATCAATGGTCGAGCAATCGAGGTGCCAAGCAGATACTCACCTTCATAGATTGTATTTGCACGAAACATAGGGAATACAAAATCACGCGCGTATTCTTCACGTAAATCTTCAACATAAATTTCTTTAACACCCATTGCCTCGGCCTTAGCACGAGCAGGTTCAACTTCTTCTCCCTGACCAATGTCCGCAGTGAAAGTAACGACTTCACAGCCATAGGTGTCCTCCAACCATTTCAAGATGATTGATGTGTCTAAGCCACCGGAATAAGCAAGTACAACTTTATTAATTTTTGCCATAAGAAAGCCTCAGTAAATTCGATTTTTGGTACTATTTAGAAGTCAAATTATACCCTGTTTCTGCACCACTACAGCACTATTAATGATTTAAATGGGTGATTTTGCGCATAACAGCGCTGTAATGCTAACGCTCAAAACTTAATTTTGAGCGGATCACATCGATATGAACACGTCGATTTTTTGCACGCCCTTTAGCTGTCTTATTTGAAAGAATGGCGTGATCCCGTCCAAAATAACGTGTAAACAAGTATTTTGCCGGAATTCCAAGCGTTTCGAGGTAGTTTTGTACTACCACGGCCCGTTGTTTACTAATTGCAGTACTTCGCGTTTTACTGCCAAGATCATCAGAATAACCCGATACGATAATATGTTTGGTTTTTTTGTCTTTTTTAATTCTTTTAACGAATAGTTTTAATTTCTTTTTGGCTTTAGGCTTCAGCTTTGCTGAATTCGCTCCAAAATATAATGTATCTGGCTCATTGTCTTCTATGATTACCTTAATTTTAATCGGTTTGGGTTTGGGCTTTGGTTTAACTTTTACGATAATGGGCTTTAATGGTAAAGCCGCAATACAGGATAAAAAATGCGGTAACCGTTCCCTAAAATTTATTGGCGATATTGCAACTTGAATCTCATTACGCCTATCGGTCCAACTTTTATAGGATAAAGTTGGAAACATACCATCTTCCAACTCAGCAATAACCCTAAGTGACAATGTATTTTCCAAGGTAAGTGCTTTAAAGTCTGTTTTGAGATTAAGTTTAGCTATTGGGCGAAGCAATGTCGTATGATTCCATTTTGGTGGAACCGAGGTTATTTTTGCATTTATGATCTGTTTTGGGATTCGATTAAAATAAAAAATAAAATGCAGATCAGTGTCACGATAGTGTTGTTCAAATTCAACCTTACCGTGTAATGGAATAAGCTGACGCAGAATACAGCTTTTTTTAGCTTTAACGATTTTCCAGTCAGCCTCATTGAGTTTTTGGCCATACTCAATGATATTTGCGTATAGCGGAGCAAAAAAGCAAAACAACAAGCTACCTGAAATAAATTGACGAAATACAGATTTCATACTTAGTTAATCGTCACACACTCTAAAAACTTTAGTATTGTTTTATAATCAATAACTTAGTCTATTATATTACACTTAATACTAAAACCAATACTCAATATCACCTAATTGGCAACTGACATGGCGTGTCGTTGTAACCCAATAAATTTATTACCAATTTATAGCCTAAGGTTTCTGCAACACTAAGTTTTGAACTCTCTATTTCAAAAATACTAAAATTACCATCCGGCACGCCATTAACACCATCGTTAGCGATTTGAGTACAAATTACATCTATTCCAGCATTAATTAATTCTTCAGTCATGATAACTTGATAAGAGATTACAATAGTTAATGCTGAGTCAGATACAGTATTAGCGGTTACTGCAGTGTCCGATATACTAGAAACAGGAATTGGTTTCGGTGGAGATGAGCCTGGAGTTTCAGGGATAACAACAGAATTATCGTATTTATATATTTGTTGAATAACCTGAGCTGTTGAAATTAAATTTGGATCACACTGAGTGTCGCTATAATTTAGTAATTCATTAGTTGGTTTAAACTTTAACAAACGTGCGGCTGTCAAATTTGACGCATCAATTTCATATAAATTTAAAATGCCAGTATCACTACCACAAAGCGTTTTTCTAACTACAGTATCTCGGCCTTTCTGTGAACATGATACATCAATACCATTATCAATTAAGCTCTTGGCCATTACATCAAGCGCAATACCAACACCTTCACACTGCTTTGAACTGTCATACTGATAGACTTGCAATTTACCCGATAACGGTAATGCAGAATTAGTAACTTGTGACGTATCAGTGTTTTTACACGAAAGTGCAAATACTAAAAATAATATATAAGTTAATTTAATATGCTTCAACTCAACACTCCTTATTTCCCTGTCAAAAACACAGCTTCAGAATGAATAATTTCTGGAAATTGCTGACAATAAAAAATTTAAAACTAAAGATTATTTATAATTATTATTTAATACAGTACCTATCCTACAGCAAAACTCATTTTTTTAACATTAATTAATAGCTTCTCAGTTATACATTAGCACTTATATCTAGAACTATTCTAACATTCTAATTTCAAACGTTGGTGCCAATCAGCAATACTTTCATCAGGAAATTCTGAAAATTTTAGATCCTTCGATTGGTAGTCGATTGTTACCCAAGAAACTTTACTGTCCAACATTAAATGCGTGCGTTCAGGGGCAACCGGTAATTCATTATCAATGGCTGATGCAAATGGGTGAATAAGTTCAGGCCATCTTGGATCGTATAACCATAAACAAGAACCACATTCCTGACAAAAACACCGCTCTGCAGGACTCGTCTCTAGTTTTTCTGTTGCATCATTTGTAATTTTAGCATGATAAATTTTGATATGACTTTTACCGGTAACATTTAAGGAATCGTAGACACCACTTAAATTAATAGCATAGCCACCCCCGCCGGCCGTCTTACGACAAATCGAACAGTAACAATAATTAAATGGGTATGGGTGTGGTGATTCAACAGTAAAGCTTACTGCATTACAATGACATGAACCTTTCAACAACATAAACTATCCTCATTTATTTTATAATAATAATTAATATTCATATCACAAAACGATTTCAGATGGTTAATATTTGGCTGCGCGGTAAAAAAATACTCTATAGAAAATTAAATTGAAATAATAATCTTCCCTCAGTACAACCGGAGGGAAGAAAATATCAGCACACTAAAAGTTTATTGATATATTATTTTTTAGCTCGAGCTGCACGTTTTTCACTTCGACGAAGTCGAGATAATAAACGTCGAGCCATGTCGCCAAACAATTCAGTTTGTGTTGGATGAGGATGAATGGCTTGTGCTACAGTTTCTAATGTTAACTCACCCGCTACCATCATAACGCCTTCACCAATTAACGTATCGGCATGATCTGCTAAATAATGTACACCAATAATTCGGTGTGAAACCTTATCGGCTACAATTTTGATTAAACCGTGTGTTTCATTATTGATCATGGCTTTAGCATCAATGCTCATTGGTACTTTAATTTCGACAGCATCAATACCTTTATCTTTTGCTTGAGCAACAGACAAACCAACAAACGCGGCCTCAGGTCGAGTAAAGATAACACCTGAATCTTTATCTTGATCATAGGCCATGTATTCTCCGCAAATAGTTGCGGCTGCTACGCGACCTTGTTGACCAGCAGTATGGGCTAACATTAAACCACCAACCACATCTCCAACTGCAAATATATGTGGTACTGAGGTTTTACTTTGAGCATCAGCTTTAATCATACCATTTTCAACTGCGACACCGGCTTTATCCAATTTTAAGGGAGCTAAAGCGGGTCGTTTACCGGTAGCCATAATAACGTAATCACAAGCAAAATTACGTTTTTTACCTTCTGAATCTTCAAAAGTAATTTTCATGTTACCAGGGGTGCCTTTGATGGCAACCACTTTGGCTGATGTTTCAATTGTTAAACGCTTATCGCCGTTTAATACCTCGGTTAACTGTTTGGCTACTTCATTTTCAACTTCAGCAAGAATACGATCCATGCCTTCTAACAATAATACTTTAGCGCCAAAATCTTGAAAAATTTGTGCCATTTCAACACCAATCGCACCACCACCAATCACACCAATTCGCTTAGGCGTATCTTTTAAACTCCAAACAGTATCCGATGTTAAAACTCCACCGGTTTCCATGCACTCGTGAGCACCTGGAATAGGCGGCACAAATGGTGGTGCGCCAGTAGCAACAATGGCACAACCAAATGAAATTGACTTGCCTTTTGGTTTGTCGGCAGATACTGAACGCACGTGTGGATCTTTTTGATTACCGCTGGTATCAATAAATACATGATGCGCATCTTCGAAAGAAGCGAAACCTTGCATAACATTAATTTTGACGCCCTTATCGGTATTTAAGGCCATTGAGCCACGAGTCTCTAAAACATTTTTACGGGTTTTTTCTAATTTTTTCCAATTTAATTTTGCTTGCTTAGTGCCTTCAATACCCAAATGAATATCATCAGCACGATCACGAATTCGATCCGCTGCAGCACGCCATGCTTTTGATGGAATACAACCACGCCATAAACATTCGCCGCCAGGGAATGCAGAGTCGTTAACCATTGCAACTTTATGACCGTGTTCAACTAAATCACGTGCGGCATCTTCACCACCTGGGCCACCACCGATGACAACAACATCATAATCCCAGTCACCTTTAGGTATTTCAAAAGCAGATATTGTTGCTTGTTGCACAGCAACCGAACTACTCGCGGCAGAATCTAACCACTGTGGATTTTCTACATGCGTTTTAAATACTTTTAAAAATTGTGCCGCATCTGCGCCATTGACAATTCTATGGTCAGCCGTAATCGTTACAGGCATACCCTCTGGACCCGTTGTTGCAATTGCAAAAATTGCAGAAGTACCCGGTGATGGTATTGCATCAAAATGCGATACGCCTAACATTCCCATATTTGAAATCGTGAATGTCGGGTTTGAAAATTCTTCAGGTTTTAAGCGTCGAATACGCGCACGGTCGACTAAATCCTTCCAGCTTGCACCCAATTCACTAACATCTTTATTAGCAACATCACGCAATACCGGAACAACAAGTCCCATACCGTCGGTTGACACTGCAATACCGATATCAATTTCGTCTCGTTCAACAATACGATCCTCGTGTTGATAGACAGCGTTAATAATTGGGAATTCGGCAATTGCCATTGCAGCGGCTTTTGCTAAAGCGACTGTTAAAGACACGCCCTTGGCTTTAGATGCTGTTTTTAACGAACTCGGATCAATATTAATGGTGACTCTGAACAACGGCATGGATAAAGAATATTCCATGTTATGCGCCACCGCTTTTTCCATGGCACTCATTTGACGACCGACACCCGGCACTTGATAAATTCGTTTAGTCGAGGTTTTTTGTACTTCGCTGTTCATGACATCAGCGGCGATAATAACACCGTCAAGTCCAGTACCCGTAATGCTGTTTAAATCAATACCGTGTGCTCCAGCTAACTGACGGGCATATGGTGTTGCTTTGCCACTGCGTGGTCGTGGAGCAGGTGTTGCACCGGATGGCATTGCGGGTATTGTTGTTTTAGCTTTATGTGTGCCAGCCGGTTCTGATTTAATTTTACTGGTGGTTTCTTGCTTACTCGTTGGGCTTACTGCTGTTTTCTTACTGTCTAAAACCAAATTAGCTTCTGACACCAAAAATGCAATAGCGTCACCAACGGCAATAGTGCTATCTTCTTCGGCTATCGGTCCAGATAAATAACCTTCTTTGAATACTTCAACATCCATAATGGCTTTATCAGTTTCAACTTGTGCAACCACATCACCACGTTCTATTTTATCACCAACACTTTTTTCCCAACTAACCATAACACCTTCTTCCATGGTGTCAGATAATTTTGGCATTTTTACCGCATAAGCATCTGAAGGTACTTCATCAACAACTTCAGGCTCAACGCTTTGTTGTGCCACATCATCAGCTGCTTTGCTCGATGGCGACTCGCTAGTTGCTTCATTTGAAACTTGGTCAGCACTGGCCACTAAAAAAGCCATTGCATCGCCAACTAAAACAATACTATCTTCCGCCGCTAAAGGACCAGAAAGATAACCTTCTTTGAAAACTTCCACATCCATGATGGCTTTGTCTGTTTCTACTGTTGCAACAATGTCACCACGTTCAACTTTGTCGCCAAGTTGTTTTTCCCAACTAACAACAACACCTTCTTCCATGGTGTCAGACAATTTTGGCATTTTTATAGTATAAGC
>CAYQUC010000058.1:0-8490 GCA_964420605.1 uncultured Thioalkalispiraceae bacterium
GCGAGTTCGAATCTCGTTTCCCGCTCCATATTTAAATGGATCGAAATGCCCTGAACTCGTATTCGGGGTTTTTTTATGTTGTCATAGTAAGTAATGGATTATTAAATAGAATCCACTATTAGCAAGAAAGATAGTTAAGATAATGATAAGCTATGAGCAACAAACATGGCGTGGTAGCAGAATGGTTATGCAACTGATTGCAAATCAGTGTAATGTCGGTTCGACTCCGATCCACGCCTCCACCTGTTAGCCCGGGTGGCGAAATTGGTAGACGCACAAGACTTAAAATCTTGCGGTAGCAATACCGTGCCGGTTCGATTCCGGCCCCGGGCACCATTATTACAAAGCAATCGTTCTTTATTAAATAATCATTTAATCACAATATAGTTACTTAAGCTTAATTAACCTCAAATACATTCATCTCGACTTTTTAAAGTAAATTAGCCCTATTGGAACATCAGAATAGGTATAATTGAATCATGTTTTTTCTTGAAAATCGCAAACATTTTTTTCGTCCTTTAATTGGTAAATACCGTGAACAAGTGATGGAGTGTCTCCGAATTCTCTATGCTCGATTATATGGAGAACAAGCGGATTATTCACGTGCATTTACCCAAGAGCAATTACTTGAAGTTTTCCAGGAAGCTATTACACGAGCTCCCGTACTTGATGAAGAAGATGGTGGCGACTTTATTGCTCCGAGCAAAAATGAACGAGAGCAGGCGCACTGGGTGCGTAACCTATTGCTTGAGCACGGCTGGCTAGAGTGCCATGCTGATGAAACAACCTTACAAAGCACCTATGGTTTTAGTCGAGTTGGTCGTTTATTCACGCAACCCATGGTTGAAACAGCAGGTGCAGGTTTTCGTACCCGGCACCGTAATACGCGCAATACTCGTAATGCATTACAGTCATTTATTGAACTGGGTGATGTCTATGATCTGCTTGATGCTTATGAAGCATCTGCTCGTATTGTAAGTGATTTCAGTGATATTATTTCTGAACTGGATGAACGTAAACGCCAGTTAGTGAAAGAAGTAGAAGCACAACAAGTTATTCAACAAGCCAGTGATGAATTTTTTGAATTCATGGAACAACGTTTTATGCCCGATCTCGCGATCCGTTTATCAACTGATAGTGTCGAAAAACACCGTGAAGAAATTCAACAAATAATTGCAAAAGCACGACGTAAACGTAACGACTTTAAATCCAAGGCTGAGGTAGATTTACGTAAAATGGCACCGGAGTTACGAACGGCGGACAATGCTTCGGTTTATCTTAAGATTTTGGACGGTATTGAAACACGAATGCTCAGTGCTAGTGAAATTATGTTACCTGCATTACGTCTTGCGTTACACAGTTTTACACGCCGAGCTGATATTATCATTCGACAGCTTAGTTATAGCAGTTATGGCGAAAAGGGTAGTTTGGCCGCATTGTGTCAGATGCTAGCTGAAACTTCAGATGAAGATAAGCAAGTAAAGTTAGAAGCAATGGCTGAAGCAATGTCCGGACTGTCGTTTAGCTTTGTCGATCCGGATACCTCTTTAAGAATAAATAATACGCCACGTAAACGACTGGTTAATACCGCAGTTGAAACTCAAGGTCAAATAGATAGAGAATCACGTAAAAAACTTTTTGTTCAACAAGTTTTAGAAAAAGCCTTTCAGGTGAATAATATTGAACAAATTGAATATGTTGTTAAAGTATTGCAAGATGGTCATCGGGTTCATAGTCAACATTTACCAATCAGTAATGCAAATGAGTTATTAATGGTAGCGCACATCATTGAGATAGCAGCTGCTGGAAATGGCTCATCTGAGTTTAGTTTTAAGATTCGTTGTATTCAAAATTTAGAACCAGAAGTATATTATAGCCAGACTGAACACAATACTAAGACCGATTATTATACAAAGACTGATGATTTTATAATTGAACTAGTCGAAAACGAGATACAGGTTTAAGCCATGTTAACGGACATAATTGAAAAACACTTAGAAAAAGAAAATATTAGCTTTAATGAATTTCGAGAATTAATTATTCGTTTATTAAATTACACAATAGTGTGTCGTGATGAGAGTCAAATTGAACAACAGTTATACGATCGCTATTGTCGAATCTCTAAATTAGTAACAGAATATCTGAAAATTATGGATGTTAGAATATTTCATGATGCTCGATTTGAATATATTCGATTATATCCACCATCGAGTCAAGTACCCGGAATGGAGCAAGCTGAGGTTTCGGCATTCTCTGGTAGCTTACGTGCCCGACTTAGCCAGGCAGAAGTGGCACTAATATTAATTTTGCGCCTGCAATACGATAAAGCATTACGAGAAGCGCAAGTTGATGATAAAGGTTATGTAACTGAATCTTTTGAAGCAATTAATATCGCCATGAAAAACATTATTGGTAAGACATTACCGGATAAGCCAACAGAGCGTCGACAATTGTTTAGTCGTTGTAAAAAATTACGTTTAATTGATTATCGACATGAAGATGATGTATTAAAAGCAGAAGCCTGGTTAAAGATTCATCCTATGATCGTCAATTTTGTTAATAACGAAGCCATACTGGCTCTTGAAACAACGACGGCTAAGACTGTCACTGATGGTGACGCGAGTACAAATATTGACACTGAAGTGAGTTTAGATCAAAAAACAGAAAATATTAAAACCAACGACCTCATAACAGAAGAGATGGATTAGTTCTATGTTTCTAAAGAAATTTATATTTGTCAATTGGGGTAACATTCCAAATACCGAATTTGATATGGGGCCGGTGAATTTATTATCTGGTGGTAGTGGTTCGGGTAAAACCACTGTGGGTGATGCTATTCAAACCATTATGACCGCGGCACACGAAAACCTTTTTCAATATAACCCTGGGCAAGATGAAACCACGCAACGTGGCCGTGGCGGTAAACGCGTTCGTACCTTAGCTTCTTATGTTTTAGGTTGCGATGATGGTAGTTATGCTCGGCCATATGATGCTACTGATGGTTATCTCGCTGCAATTTTTCATCCTACTAAAGGTGAGAATGCACAACCTTTTACTGCGATTATTGCCATTCGAGCCTGGTTGGATCAAACCGCAAAACAAATGGTTGCGCGGCAAGATGAGCTAATGTTTTTGATCTTACCTGGCTTAGGCGTTGAACAAGAAGCTGAAAAAGGTTTTGGCATAGGTCATTTTATTCGACAGGATAAATCAGGTGAATATGTTGTTCCTATGGATAAACTCACCAATTTATTAATCGCTGAATTTGGTAAGAGTCATGTTGAAAAATACGACTCAAAAAAACGTGCTTATTTAAGACGCTTATACGGTATTTTGCAAGGTAGTAATGATTCTGTATCTGAGCAAGAAGCGATGAATGCTGCAAAAGCATTTTCTCGTTTCATGGCATATAAACCTGTTGATAGTATTAATCGGTTTGTGTCAGAAGAAATTCTAGAGAAAAAAGATCTAGGCGAAGCCATTCGCTCTATTTCAGGCCAGTTGAAAACCATTCATGCAATGGAGCGTGATGCGAGTAAATTAGTAAACTCGATTGAAGTTTTACAAAAGGCTGAAAATTATGCTGTGGCCTATATTGATAAATGGATTGAGTTTAATACCCTTGATTATACCTTGGCGATACACACGCATTTAGAACAACAAAAACATTACATCAAAGAAAAATTAAAAAGACGACAATTTAAAACTCAGTTACAAGAAAATGAAAGTGCCACATTAAATACACAGCAGTATTTAGAACAGTCTCAAGAGCGTTTATTGCAACTCGAAGCACAGCGTCAAGGCATTAGTGCGTTACAACAAAAGGACAGTTTAGAGCAGCAATTACAGCAACATCAATCGAAATTGATGGGTAAAGCCAAAATTCTATTGCAGCAAGATTTTGAATTGGAACAAAATATCAAACAAATTGTAGCGCTACGAAATGAATTACAAACGCCTCAAATGCAACAATTGTTACCCCGCTTGAGTGATATGGAAAGTCTTAAGCTGTTAACTGCGGTCACTAAGTTTGGCACTAAAGGCGATGTCAATATTAATGCAATATTACAAAAGGATTTAACATCCGATTTGTCTTTATTAGAGCAACACTCTGAACATGTCCACCACGCTCAGGATTTACATAATCAATGTTATCATTATTGGTATAGTTCTGATGAAGGCCAATCTCGTTTTGAACAGTTAACGGGAGAGTCACATGCTGCAAAAAGTCGAACTAAACGGCTCAATAACTTACATGATCAAAAGCAAAAGGAAATTGAACGACTCGAACAAAAAAAGGTAAGCTATCCTGGTTTTGTTCAGCGGGCAATTGACGCTATAAAACAAACCTATCCACAAGCCGATCCACGAGTATTATGTGATCATGTCGAAGTAATTGATGAACGCTGGCAAATGGCCATCGAAGGGTACATGGGCGGTGCACGATTTTCAATTTTGGTGGATGCCAACTATGAAGCACAAGCAATACGCGTCATTCGTGAATTACCGGGACGTGATAATCGCGCAAGAATTATTCAAGGCAGTAAAGCGCAACGCGATTGTGATAAATTACATAAACATAGTAATTCAATTGTTCAAATACTTGAGTTTTCTCATGCCACTGCGATGCATTATGTTAGTGCAAGTTATGGTTCGGTATTAATGGTCGATTCGGAACAAGAATTAAAATCAACAGGGCGAGGCTTAACCAGTGACGGTATGGCGGCCGGTAGTTACAGTATGTGGCGCTGTGATATATCCGATGGTGACTTGGTGTTTGGTGCCAATGCACGTGAACGCGCTTTAAAAGCTAAGCAACTAGAACTGGAACGTATTGTCGATGACTGGCAACAAGCCAGTGATCAAATGCAACAATTGGCACGATTACAAGATAATGTTCGTTTATTAAAAAAACTGGATTACGCTGAAACCTTGTCGTCTGCGATTGTAATATTACGTGACATTCAAAAAGTTGAACACCTGTTAGAACAGCTTGATTTATCAGAACATGCAGAGTTAGAGAAGAAATTACAGGAATTAAAAGCCGACTCGCGTGAATTACAACAACAGTATACGGCTTTAGTTGAAGCAAAAGGAGCATTATTTGTTAAAATTGAAAATGCCACCAAAGCTTGTAGTAAACTAGCAACTCTGCAAGATGAAACTCAAGGACAAGTTGAGGCGTGCGAAAAAAATCTTCATACTATTGCGTCTGAGTGGTCAGAGTTTGATGTTGACAAAAGGTTGATTTATGCTGAACAAGAAGCCAAGAGTTTAAATAAACAGTTTTTTAATAATAATTATATAGAAACAGAAGGCCAGCTTAATAAGCTTGAACGTGATATTGCCAAATCGATTCAAGTGCATAATGACCAATGTATGCCTTCAGACGTATTAGTCCATGAAAATTTTTCTGGTAATTGTGATTCGGCATTTTTTCGTTTGATCTGTAATACTCATAAGCAATTGGATCTTATTTATAATCGATTGAAAAATAATATTTTAGTTGAAAAATATGAACAATTGCATCAGTTAAAATCCAGTTTTAATAATGCCTTTGTTACCCATCTTTGTCATACCATACATCAGGCTGTTAGTAGTGGTAAACGTCAAATTGATATATTGAATAAAGAGCTGAAAAATCACAAGTTTGGAGCAGATCAAGAAAGTTTTCGATTTGCGAGTAAACCAATTCCAGAATATCAAGAGTACGCTACTTTTTTTGATGAGGTAATTAAGCAGCCAACCGTTTCCGATGATGTTGATTTATTTGATATTCCATTAAAAGAAAAATCTACCATTGTTAGAGATAAATTATTAACAATGTTGCTCGATGAAGATGAACATAAGGCACTTAAAGAACTAGAACGTATTGCTGATTACCGTAATTATCGCCGCTATGAAATTTACAAAGATGTTGAAGGTAAAGAGTCTATTGCATTAAGTGAATATGGCACAGGCAGTGGCGGACAACTTGAAACACCCGCTTATATTATTCGTGCCGCCGCTGTTACTTCGGCTTTGCGTTTTAATGAAGGGACTAATCATTTACGAATGGTGTTAGTTGACGAAGCATTTTCTAAAATGGATGAATCACGTTCGCGTGAAGTTATTAATTATTTAACACAAAGTCTTGGCCTGCAATTAATCTTTATTATGCCATCGAGTAAAAGTGGCCCATTTATGGATTTAATTAGCAATGAGTTTGTTTTTGCTAAATGTCCAAGTGATGAACTTCGAGGCCAACTACAGACACAAGTATGGGTGGATAGAAAACAATGTAATACCGATAAGATTATCGCACTTTGGGCAAACCATCGGAGAGTAAAGCAAGAGCAAGCGGAAATGGAATTTATGAAGGAATTTGAAGATGCCTGATCAGCATTCGAATAAATTAGTTGAAAAACCTCCCTGGTTAGATGATTACCCTAATATAAAAGCATTTTTACTGATTGTATTAAAAAAATACGAATCAAAGGGAATGTTAAAATACAAAATAACAAAAAAATCACTTCCCGATTTATTTGGTTCTTCTGAAACAGCCGAAACAACTTGGATTTTGGTGCAAGATTTATGTAAAGGTGAAAAAAAAATATTTGACTTTAATCCAAGTGAAGATCGAATTTCATTAGATCACCCATACCTTAACGGTAAGTTATATTTCTTATTTAATACTGAATATCTTTTACGGTATTGGCTTGGTATTCCCTCTAAAAAATCAAAATTAGAAGCATGGCGACTTGTCGTTGAGGAAAACAAAGAGAATTTTAAAGGCGATACCAGTAAATTAAGTGAAAAACTATTTTCTGTAACTGGTTATTCAGATGAAGAGGTAATCAGCAAATTTGTAAAAATAAAAGAATATTTAAATGCAGAATTAACATTAAGAAATTTAAGCGCATGTTGCTTTTGGCAAGATTCCAAATTTTTAGATGGTCGCGAAGACTTAGTAATAGCCTTACACCCTGGAATAAGAATTATAACTCGACCTGTGTTAGTTAATGTGTTTTTGCCTGAGGAAATCGAAGGTATATTGTTTATTGAAAATCAAGATAACTATACCCAAGGAATAAAAGCAGTAGGTGGTATATCCAACAAAATGAAAAAACTGGCATTAGTCTTTAGTTATGGCAATAAGCTGAGTGCTGATCGTGTCCGTACTAAAGATGGCGTTTCATTTCATTATGATGATACTAGTATCTCTGTGCATAAAGAAGCATTTGAAGAATTTTGGTTCAGAAACTCCAAAGATTGGTCTGTCTATTTTTGGGGTGATCTTGATAACTCAGGTATGGACATATTATTAAATTTAAAGAAAAATTTTTGTGCTATTGAGGCTTGGCAACCTGGGTATGAGCCGATGCTTAAACTGTTAGAAAATAATGGAGGTCACTCTGCACTTCAGTCTGGAAAACAAAATCAAAAAATGCCATTGATAACAGGTTGTTCTTACACGGATAATATCTTATTACCCGCATTAAAAAAACATAAACGTTTTATAGATCAGGAATGTATTTTGTGATTGTTAGGTTAAATTAATTCTTCGGGAATGTTATTAATTATTTAGCGCATATTTTTTTAGATTTAACTTTTTCAAACGCAAAGGTTTTGTCACGGTTGTTACTACGGCTTGCTTCTTGATAAAATCGTAAATCAGCTTCCAACTCATATTTAGCTCCATTGTTCTTTAATGTTAAGTTATGTATCGATATATATTTTTTGTTATTTGATATTAAACTTAATGCTTCCATTGTTTTATTAAAGCTGCCAGAAAATTTTAAGTGATACGAGAAAATAATTAATTTAATTCTTGCGCCGACATAATTTGGTTTTAATATTAGTGGTTTTGACGGGCATAATGACTGTAATTGTCCCATTGATGTTATTTTATCAATCAAATTAATAATTGAATATTTAACTTGAGTATTGCTTTTATAAATTTGATGGCTGGATTTTTTGAATTCGCCTTTATTATCTAAGTTTGCTTTAGTTATATTCAGTTTAAAATAATTATTTTTATTTTGGCTTTTTGTGTTTGTAATCAAAATTTTCTCAAACATAAAGGTTGTGTCGAGTATTCTTTTGTATTGAAGAATGTTTGATTTGTTCTTACTACGAGCGTTTATTGTTATTTTATTTGAATTTAAATTATATCGGCTTATTGTAATATTATAGAGTTTGGCTTTGTTTTTTAAGGCTGCAATAATATTGATGGGGCGTGGGTTGAGGTTTTTTTGTTGTTGTAGCCATATATTTATTGCAGCTTGTTGAGTCGGTGATAGTGCATTAGCTATTTGACTAAAACACGTTATTTGTAGCAAAAGAATGATATAGATTGAAGTTTTCATATTATCCAAAATAAAATGATGGCATTATTAAAATTAAGCGTGTATGTGCTTAATAATGATCGCAAACTCTAATGAGAAGGTAGATTATAAATAGGATAGTGTCTAATTAAATAGGCTTTGTATGTAAAACGAGCTACATACG
>CAYQUC010000058.1:8590-20612 GCA_964420605.1 uncultured Thioalkalispiraceae bacterium
TAAATAGGATAGTGTCTAATTAAATAGGCTTTGTATGTAAAACGAGCTACATACGCCAGGAGTCATTACTGTCTTGGCTATTATTGTTTAATAGCTTTTCTTGAACTACAGAAAGAAGGTAAGTTTCAGCATCGTAACGTTTATCATAAGGTCCTTGAACGCCTTCACGAGTGTAAATATACCAGCCTTGATTCATAACATGAAAGAAACGATCGGGGTTGATGCGGTTTGTGCTACCTGTACGTTGATTTTCCATTTTTCAGCAATAAGTCCATATAATTTAGCTAATACGATTTGTATACATTCAGTCATAATACTGAGAACTAGAGTATAGAAATCGAATTTATCGTAGTCTGTAGGTACTTTCCTATTTAAATGTAAGATTTGCCTTACATTTTTTGTTGTATAAATTACATACAGCTTTAAAAATGCCATGCGATACAATAAGTTACATTTCCGAAATTAAATTAAAACAAGGGTGAATTTCAAATGGCAGGATTTATAAAAAAACAGTAAAATAAGCCAACATCCCTGTAATTACCAGTAGTTATATTATGATAATATATGAATTAGTGTGTGAATTAGAACATAGTTTTGAAGGTTGGTTTAAAAAATCATCCGACTTTGACGCGCAACTATTAAATGGGCAACTTACCTGTCCAGTTTGCGGTATTAACGAAGTAATGAAACTAAGTGATAGAGAAAACGCGAACAATGTAATTGAAATTAAACCGTATAACTTGCTCAAAGAAAAGCTGAATAGCAGCGAAGTAACAATTAGTAATGTGAATGTAGATGTTAGTGCTTTAACATCGGACTTTGTTGAACGCTTGAATAATTTTGTTGAACAACATTTTGATGATTTAGATGTCAGCCTTACTTCTGATGTTGATGGATTAGAAAATCAAAACATTTTAAGCAGCCAATCAGGCCACGACAAAATTAAAGTATTAAGTGAAGACGGCGTTACAGTGATAACAATACCGAAAAAGAAAAAATTAAATTAATTATTAATGTTTACTTAGAAGTGCAATTACGCCAGTTAGCAGCGCAGTTGGACTAGGAGGGCATCCTCTAATTTCTAAATCAACCGGAATTATATTCGATACTGCTCCTGCAGAAGCATAACTGATTCCAAATTCTCCGCCATCGGTGCCACAGTCACCAACGGCAATAACCCATTTTGGTTCTGGAGTTGCTGCATAAGTTCTACGTAATGCTTCTTCCATGTGACGTGAAACAGGGCCAGTCACCATTAGTAGATCAGCATGTCTTGGTGATGCTACAAAATGTACGCCAAAACGTTCAATATCATAATAGGGATTATTTAAAGCATTAATCTCTAGTTCACAACCATTACACGATCCTGCATCTACTTCTCGAATGGATAAACTTCCACGAAATCGTTTATCTACAATCCGTTTAACATTAGCCCCCATTTCCTCTAAAGCCTTATCGGTGACTACATCGTCTGTAATAACACCTACTTTTAATATTTTGCCAAGAATTTTTAACATTATTAATCCTATAAATCATGTCCAGAGTATGAGCCATTTACTGATTTATTACACACTGGAAAATCGGGGACTATATTACCATGGATTAATTGTTCTAACGCTGGCCAAGTATGCCAAGATGGATCGCGCGGTGAAAAGCGATCAATAATACCTTTAGCGCCATAACGAACATAAGTAATTATTTCGCCACGCCAGCCATCAACGATGCCAATCGCTTCAGCACCAGGTTTAATATCGTCACCTTGCCATGGCGTAAGAATCGCATTATCTGCTATTTCGTCGATCATATAACGGATTAAACGAATAGACTCATAAATTTCTTCAGCACGAACTTTCATCCGAGTAAGAACATCACCTTGCTCATATGATGGCACTCGAACTGCAAACGAAGAGTAGGGGGCATATCCATGATCTTTTCTAACATCATAGGCCATGCCACTTGCTCGACCGACATAACCTATGCACCCCAGTTTTTTGGCAGTACTTAACGATAAAATGCCAGTGCCTAATAAACGATCTTCAAGTGAAGTGTTGTTATAAAATATATCCATCAAGGGCTCGAGTTCATCTCGAATTTTGTCACAATGAGTTGCTATTATTGCGTAATTTGATTCTGCTATGTCTGATTTAACGCCACCCGGAATTATTTTATCCATCATAAATCGATGACCGAAGATAGAATCGGCTAAGCGCAAGTGATCTTCTTTTATTCTGTGTAATTGGTATAATGCAAAAGCAAAGCCGACATCATTACATATTGCACCAATATCGCCTAAGTGGTTCGCTATTCGTTCCCATTCGCACATAATGCCACGTATAGAATTAACTCGAGAAGTAACCTGAACTTTTGCAGCGCGCTCCATTGCGATACAGGCAGCCCAAGTATGTGCAACGGTACTATCACCTGATACACGTCCTGCAAGACGAGCAAGACCATAACTATCTCGCCCTTCCGCAATTTTTTCTGTGCCTTTATGCACGTAACTTAAACGTTGTTCTAAATTTAATACATGTTCACCAACGGCTTGAAACCGAAAATGTCCAGGTTCAATGACTCCGGCATGAACCGGTCCTACCGGAATTTCATAAACACCACTACCCTGGGCTTGAAAAAAAACATATTTGTTATCTGGTGGAGTTTGATCTTTAGGATTTCCTGCAACAGGAAAATCCTTTCTTAAAGGATAAAGTTCTTCTCCCCAAGCCTGATGCCGTGACCAACGGCGAGTGTCCGGGTGGTCAGCAAAGACTACACCAAACATATCTTGAGTTTTACGTTCAGGTCGATCGGCAGCGGGATAATATATTGTGTGGGAGGGTAGAATAGGAGTTCTTAATGCAACCAAGGTCCTGGTTATAAGATAGTCACCTGAGAATTCAAATATGGCATTAATGCGAATGTTTTCATCAAGGTGTTCTGCCCACATACCTGCCCAGCGTAAATCTTGTTTTAATGCAATTTGTGCAACCTGCCCCCAATCTTCAGAATCAAATTCAAGAAGATGCGCTGGTGCTAATTGCGTTGCTGATTGAGCACGAAGCAAAACATGTTCACTTTCAAATTTTTTTAAAAAATTTTCCAGCCAAGTAAACTGGTTCATAACCCAACTCCTTGTCCTGAAATTAGAATCGTTGCTTTGTTAAACCAATTTGACAAAAATTCAGGTATGTATAATCCGAGAGTGAGTACGATTCCTAAATGGACTATCACTGGCCACATGTTAATTTTAACTGGTTTTTGATTTTCTGGAGCGTCACCATATACCATTGGATGTAAGTGTCGGAACAAGCCTGCAAAAGCGATAGTTAAACCTAATAGTAGTGGTAGCGTTAACCATGGACGATTTTCCATTGTGGCTGTTAATAATAAAAACTCACTTGTAAAAACCCCAAAAGGTGGAAAACCTGCAATTGCAGCAGTACCAATTAATAACCCCCAGCCGACTGCCGGTTGGGTTTGAATTAAGCCTCTAATATTATCTATTTTTTGAGTACAGGCGATTTGACAAGCATGACCAACAGTAATAAAAATTGCTGACTTTGTTAGTGAATGTACAGTCATGTGCAACAATGCACCAAAAGTAGCAAGTGGTCCACCAAGACCGAATGCAAAAGTCATTAAGCCCATGTGTTCAATTGACGAGTAACTAAAAAGTCTTTTTATATCACGTTGTCGGTGTAAAAATAATGCGGCAACGGTGAACGACACGATACCAAATCCCATCATTAAGTAACCGGCTAAATGTGGATTATGTCCTGCAGAACTTGCCTCTAAGGCTCCATCAGTTAACATCTTTATTCTGACTAGGGCATATAATGCAACATTTAATAATAAACCGGATAACACTGCTGACATGGGTGTTGGTCCTTCTGAGTGAGCATCCGGTAACCAAGTATGCATTGGTACTAATCCAATTTTTGTGCCGTAACCAACTAAAATAAATACAAATGCAATTACCATCACTACGGGTTCAAGTTGAGCTGCGTGGCTATGTAGTTCGCTCCAGAGTAACGCGTGCTCGGGATTGGGGATTGCATTGGCTGCTGCAAAATAAATAAGGACTGTTCCAAACAGTGCTTGAGCAATGCCAACTCCACAAATGATAAAGTATTTCCAGGCAGCTTCAATTGCTTCAGGGGTACGGTATAGGCTAACTAACATTACTGTTGCGAGTGTCGCACCTTCGATAGCTACCCATAATATACCAAGATTATTGGTTGATAACGCCAATAACATTGTAAAAATAAAACCTTGATAACTGGCATGATATAAACGCATTCGAAATGGTGTTACCTTTCCGAGTTGTTCTTCATGCATCATATAGGGTTTAGAAAAAATTGATGTTGTTAAGCCCACGAGTGCTGTGAGCACAATCAGATATACATTGAATTCATCAATATAAAATTGAGCTTGCTGTCCACCGATGGGTTTACCGGTGTCTAATACTGTGTATGCCATAAATACACTAGCAATAAACGTTGCCGTGCTGGCGATAATATTAAACCAACTGCATAGTCGTTGACGAGCGATTACAGCGAGTATAATTGCTGAAATAAGTGGAATGATTAGGGTGATATTTAAGGCTATCATTCTTCTTCATGCTCCGATAAACGGCTAAGCTGATTAACATCCAAGGAGTCAATACTTTCTCTAATATGGAAAAAGAATACACCAAAAATAATTGCAGCAACTAACACATCAAATGCAATTCCAAGTTCAACAACCATAGGCATACCATGTGTTGCCGCAACTGCCGCAAAAAATAAGCCATTTTCTAACGACATAAACCCAATAACTTGAGAAACGGCTTTGTTTCGAGTAACCAACATTAACATTCCTAACAGAACGACTGACATACTAATTGCTATTGTGTTACGGGTAATACCATCAGCTAGTTGTGAAATGGGCAAGGTGACGTAATAACAAAATATTACTAGAGCGGTACCGGCCATTAGTACAAAGGCTGGGTTTTGAACTTTATGCGGTTCACGATCTATTTTTAATTGGTGAACCAAACGATGTAATAACCACGGAATAAACATTGCCTTTAACGCTAAAGTTAATCCTGCAGAAATATACAAGTGATGTTGATTTGTCGCAAAGGCAACTAAAGCAGTGGTAATCGCCACGAATAATCCTTGGGCAGCAAATGCTGTTACCATTGATAATACCCGTGTTTGCGCTAGTAGAATAAAAGAGGTAAATAACACTAGTGATGCTAAGAATAAAATTGCTTGTTGTTCTAATGGTAAGTTTAAAAACATATCAATAATTCTCCAAAATGATATGGCTTAATAAGCCTACCAAGGCTAAAACAATTGCTAACGTTAAAAAACCTGGCACACGAAATACTCGCATTTTAGCCAACACTGTTTCACTAATAGCCAGTGTTAATCCGAGTATCATTAATTTAAACGTAATAGCAAAAATCGCAATCAAGATTGAACTTAATGATAAGTCAGTTGCAATTCCCCATGGAAAGAAAATATTTGCAATTAATACGCCATAGATCATTTGTTTAATCATTCCAGCTAATTCTATAAGCGCAAGATGTCGGCCAGTGTACTCAAGAATCATCGCTTCATGGACCATGGTTAGCTCAAGATGTGTTGCGGGATTATCAATTGGAATTCGTCCAGTTTCAGCAACGGCAACTAGTAACAAGCTTAAAAAGGTAAATAATAATGATGGCCTAAGCGTGACACCTGAACTTAATATTTCTGAAATAACAGTAGATAGATTGGTACTAGAAGCTACCATGGCCAGTGTAAATACAGCTAATAACATCGCCGGTTCAGCTAACGATGAAATCATCATTTCTCTGGAAGACCCCATACCGCCAAAAGCAGTACCAACATCAAGTCCAGAGAGTGTTAGAAAAAAACGCGCTAACGCAAAAAAACCAATTAATACGATTACATCAGCAACAGCGTAAAGTGGTAGGTTGATACTAATGAGAGGAATAACAGCAGCAGCTAGCACAGTAGCGGCTATAACCAAGTAGGGTGTAAACCGAAATATTGGAGATGCATTATGAGATAAAATAACTTGCTTACCAAATAAACGCCATAGATTTAGGTAGGGTTGCCAGATGGATGGTGGTTGACGATTCTGAAGCCGACACTTTATTCTTTTTATCCAACTTGCGAATAATGGGGCAGCAAATATAAAAATAGCCGTTTGTACAAACGCGAAGATCCACTCCATTACGTAATCATCCATAGTAATAATATTAACGTTAGAAATGAATATGCTAAATAGTGTCTCAAATGCCCCGTTTGAATACGAGTAATACGTTTAGACGCTGCTTGAATAATGCGTGCAATAGGTAAATACAACCAATTCCAGGTGATGTCTTCAACGTGCATTTTATGTCGAACAGCCGCAGGTTCGAGTTCCAGATTTTCTTTTGGTATTCGTTCCACTGTTTCAGACATGCGCCAGACTGGTCCAAAAATTCGCCTAAAAGGTTGCGCAAACGCACTGCCGGTGTATTGCATTCTAGAAGTGCCTCCACCAAAACCACAGTCCCAAGTATCTTTGCGTTCGACTGGATATTTCTCTTTTGGAACCAGAAATTTATGGGCTGTTGCCCAAATTAATAATGCGATCATGATACCAATGGCAACGAGTGGTGCGCTATAAGATGATTTTTCAGTACTGACCGGCGTTAACCATAACCAACCTTGTTCAGTTGCAGTTGTTAAGCTTTGGTTTAATAATGAGCTTGGTATAGAGTTTAATAAGTCAATGACATAGCTTGGAAATACTCCCAATAAAATACACAGTATCGCTAGTAACCCTTGTGCATAGCCCATACCACGACTGACTTCATGTGCTGTACGAGCACGTTTTGAACGAGCTTTACCTAAAAAAGTTATACCATAAAGGCGTACAAAACATGCAGCCCCTAAAGCACCAGTAAGTGCCAAAACGGCAGCACTAATGGGAATGATTGCGCGTAAAACACCGCTATCCAAAGTAACCGCCTGTAGTGCTGTTTGGAATGTTAACCATTCAGATACAAAACCATTAAACGGCGGTAATGCTGAAATACTAATGCTTGCGATTAAAAAAAATAGAGCGGTCCATGGCATTCGATTAATTAACCCACCCAAACGTTCCATGTCTTTTTCATGAGTTCGTTGAATAATAGAACCTGCGCCTAAAAATAATAAACTTTTAAATATTGAATGGTTTAATGAATGGTATAAAGAAGCGATTAAACCAAGTACGCCTAAAATAGGGTGGTTGGTTCCAAAAAATATCATTGATAAGCCAAGACCAATAAAAATTATTCCGACATTCTCAATAGAACTGTACGCTAGTAAACGTTTTATATCGGTTTGAACTAAAGCATACAGTACGCCAAATATTGCCGTAATACTCGCCATTATTAAAACGGCAACGCCCCAACCCCAATGAACATCGCCAATAAGATCAAATGTAATACGAATAAAACCATAAATAGCTACTTTTAACATGACCCCAGACATCAATGATGAGATGTGCGAGGGTGCCACTGGGTGTGCTTCAGGTAACCAAGTATGAATTGGAACCAAGCCAGCTTTCATACCAAAACCCAATAAGCCAAGCACAAATGCAATTGAAGCCCACGTTAATGTTAACGGTGCACCACGCATTGCATCAAAAGTAAGGCCATCACCAAATCCTGCTAATACTCCAAAACTCAATAAAATTAATATTGCGCCGACGTGCGCCATTAATAAATATAAGAATGCTGCGCGTCTATTTGCGGCATTTTGATGTTGATACGAGACTAAAAAATAACTCGATAATGACATCAATTCCCAAGACACCATAAACGCGAAAGCATCATTCGCGATAACGACTAACAGCATTCCGGTAATAAATAGCCCAGTAAAGAAGCCTAAAACTGCTAGGGGTTGTTTGCCATGAATAAATTCGCGAATGTATCCGGGGCCAAAGAAACTAATTGCCAAGGTCACAATGCCTATAATCGACAAAAATAAGCCACTCAATGGATCTAATTTTATGTGCCACGGTAACCAGGGTAGCCCTAATGGTAATTCATAGACCAAGGGTACTGTTGTGACTAATACTGATATACCTTCATAGATTGCAAACAATCCGCTAGCACCTAATAATGGGAAGGCAATCCAGCGCATGACTCCAGGAAAACGATCAGAAACCAGTGAAACCAAAGCAGATGCTATTGGTAATAATATACATAGGTATAAAAAAGAAGGCATGAATTATTATTCTTCTGCTAAATTATGACGCTTATAAAATTATTTTATGCAATCCTAAATTAATACAACGTAAAACCGAATCTCGTGGTATTATTTAAGCTTATTTTTTATTATCTACCGACTGTATCAGAATAAGCAAAAAAGGTTAAGAATTATATTATTGTTATAAATTCATTTAATTTGATGTTTTATGTCAGCATTGGGACCAAATATAAATTTAAAAAAGGTGGTATTAATGGCAGTATTGATCTTAAGCGTTATTATGGGTGCTATTGGAATGGGGTATTTAGTTTATGGGCGAAAACAAAAACACATTCCAACTTTTATATCGGCTATAGGATTATTTGCTGCGCCTTATTTAACAAGTAATATTTACGCCTTAATTTTAATCGCAGTTTTATTAATATTGATGCCTTTTTTTATAGATTTTTAAATAATTAACAAGATGTTACTATAAATAATGCAATCATTTAACATAACAATTTAAGTGCGTTGAAATTACTGTCAATTTTCGTTACTGTATATAAAAAGATTCATAAAATATAAAATCTTCTACGGTCGTAATCAGTTCACAATCAGTCGCAAAAGGATGTGAGCTATATCCTTAAAACAGGTATAGAGAATGTTTCGCTATGAACAGTAAAATAACAAATATAATATCAGAACAAAAAATAGACCAACAAGAAACTGGCTATATATTTATCCTATCTGATCCGGAGCAAGAAAATCATTTTAAAATTAATTTCTCATCACTCGCTGGTGATATAAATGAGGTTATTGACAAGTATAACTTTAATGCACCAGGTAAATTTGAGTTACAGCATTCACGTGTTGTTTCTCAACCAGAACTCGCGGAGTCTTTAATTCAACGTCGATTGTCTCGATACCGAGTAAACACGAATCAATCAGATCTTTATTATTTTGATGACATTGATGTTGGTATCGATAATGTAAATCATATAGTTGATACTTCAAACTACTTGTTTGAGTTTTCAGACCCAGATTCTGATTTTGATGAGTTTATTAAAGATGAAAGTGGCGACAATAAGGTAACAGCGACTACTACTATTAGTCGCAAAGCACCTTTATTTTTTCAAAGTATTGATAATAAAATTGATATTGCTTTTGATTACATATTAAATCTTACTACACCTGTAGATCCAGACTACGGTGTCCATACTTTATTAAAATTTATTTTAACCGTTAAAAAAGACAGTCCTCATGCAGTAAAAGCGGCAGAAGCAGCTTTTAAACTTGCTGACGTTTTTGATTCAGCAGAAATTGTGCCACGCAACAAAGAAGATGTATTGTTCTGTTATAAAAAAGCAAGCGACCTTGGCCATAAAGGTGCAATTAAAAAACTAATGAACATCTATTATGATGGTTCTGAACGTTACACTATTGAACAAAATTACTTGCAAGCAATTAAATATTTGTCAATGTTAAGCAGTGAATACACTGAAAGAGTTACGCTTGCCTATATTTATTGTAACGGTCGTCAATTTTTATTAAAACAGAATATTATCACTGGGTTGAATCTATGTAACTATGATCCTACAGCAGCTACCTTTTGGGACCTTGATATTATTAAAGCCAAAGTTTTAATGGCAAAGCAAATGCCAGATTTGGGCGTAGAAAGAGAGCTAGATTGGGAAGAGGAAGAAGATGTTATTATCATCGAAAAATATGCTAACCGTCATCCTTATCAAATATTATTAAAAATAAACGATAACTACTCTGATGAATCAGCAATAGAGTGTAAAGGCTTCATTGAAGTTAAATACATCCTAGCCTTGTATTTACTTGGTGAAATTAATGGTATTTATTGTGATAAAGCTGAAAATACGAATAATTATTTTATTAAAATAATTCCAGTAGAGGTTGATAAAGCAATTACCTTTTTAACTGAAGCTGCAAAAGCTGGACATCCATTAGCATGTTTAAAATTGGCTGATTTATTGGAAGAAGGTTCGATTGTTCCAGAAAATGAAAAAGAAGCAAGTCGATTTAGAGTTAGAGCAAAGGACTGTCAATTTAATATTGACTCTAAATTACCATTTCCTATTTTCGGCTTAACGTTATTTTAGTTTATACCTCGGTTATTATTATACCGAGGTTAAATCATCACTTAGCCTAATTTATTATTATTTTGAAAATACTCGCGTGTTCCACGTTCGCTCATTGCACCAGCAATACGGGTGACACCCTGTAAATAGGCGGCCGTTCGTAGACTAATGTTTTTTTCAATGGCTAAATCAAATATTAAGTTCGCCTCCTTTACCATTATTACGTGTAATCTACTATTAATTTCATCTTCCTCCCAATAACAACCCGACCTATTTTGAGCCCACTCAAAGTAGCTTACAGTCACTCCGCCGGCATTAGCCAATACATCGGGGATAACAGTGATACCTCGTTTTGATAATATAGCATCGGCTTGTGATGTGACTGGTCCATTAGCAACTTCCAAAATATACTTGGCTTTTATTCGATCTGCATTATGGTGTGTTATTTGATTTTCTAATGCAGCAAGTACCAAAACATCCACATTTAATTCAAGTAGTTCTTCATTTGTGCAGTTGGCGTGTTCCGCTTCCTCACAAACAGAAGCATCACAATACAACAAGGCTTTTAATTCACGTCGTGTGCGTTTGTGATGCATTATTAAGTTAGGATCAAGTCCTTCATTGGTATGAATAGCTCCTTGTGAGTCCGATAATCCAACAATTTTAAACCCGGCCTGATGCGCAAGTAATGCAAATCTAAAGCCTGCATTTCCAAAACCTTGAACTGCAATAGTAGTTTTATTTGGATCTAATTTTTCACGTTTAGCCCATTCTTGTAAAACATATAGTGCACCACGCCCTGTTGCCGCAGTACGACCTAAAGAGCCATTTAAGTGAACTGGTTTACCCGTTATCACACCAGGCATTTGTTCTCTTTTGATTTGATAATATTCATCGGCCATCCAGCCCATAATGGTTGCATTGGTGTACATATCAGGAGCAGGGATGTCACGAGTAGGTCCAATAACATCAGCAATTGCTCGAATATAACCACGTGATAAGCGTTCGAGTTCTAATTGTGATAATTTTTTTGCATCAACTACGACACCACCTTTAGCACCGCCAAAGGGCAAGCCAGTAACAGCACACTTTATAGTCATCCAAAAGCTCAATGAAGTTACTTCATCCAAATTTACGTCTGGGTGAAATCGTATACCGCCTTTTGTCGGACCGCGAGTATCATCAAATTGTACTCGATAGCCTTTAAAGACCCTTAAGCAACCGTCATCCATTCGAACTGGAATACTCACAGAAAGTGCGAGTTTGGGATTTTCTAATCTCTCTCGAATATCATCCGATAGTTCAAGGAGGCGAAATACCTCAGTTAAACGTGTTTGTGCATCACTAAATGTTGAAGACAAGTGCAATACCTCATTTATTTTAATTGTTAAGTAATAAGTGTAGGCAAAATTTTTAAAACAAATAGGAGCTGTTATACAAAAGTAAATAATATTCAAATTATTTGAATTAAAATGTAGATTGAGGATGTCACAATGTCACGCACACTTAACACTGAAGAATTAAAATCTTTATTATCATCAAATTCAATTAAACTGATCGATATTCGTCGCAAAGAAGACAAGCAATTCTCAACAGATTCTATATGGATGCTCCCTGGTATGATCCAACTCAAATTGATACATGGAAAAATAGTTTAGAAACAAACAAAGAAGTTATTTTATTTTGTGTTAGAGGCGGGGGAGT
>CAYQUC010000059.1:0-20487 GCA_964420605.1 uncultured Thioalkalispiraceae bacterium
GTGCATTATGCGCTAAATGTAAACAAGAAATAGCATCATTACTACTAACGTTATTTGATTCCAGCCATTGCTTGGAGTCTTCAATAGTGGGTATAGCAAACTTAACTGCTTGGCAACGGCTTTTGATTGTTGCTGATAATTGATGGCTTTCATTGCTGATTAAAACAAAATAGGTATCTTGAGGTGGTTCTTCGAGTATTTTTAAAAGTGCATTCGACGCATTGACATTCATTTTTTCAGCAGGATGTATAATAATCACTTTGGCTTTGCCAAAATGTGTGTGTAAATGAGAATACTCAATAAGCTTTCGAATCTGATCTATTTTTATAACAGCACTGGTTTTATTTGTACGTTCATCAACTTCAAGTGTTACTTCATAATAATCAGGATGATGTTCCATATTACAGAAGCGACATTCATCACAGGCAGGTTCTCCTACTGAATTTTCCGAACACAACAATGCATTTTTAAATGCTATAGCAAATTGATATTTCCCGACACCACTTGGTCCCGTAAAAAGTAAGGCGTGTGCGATTCGATTATTAGTTGCCGTGTGGTATAACTTATCCCAATTATTTTTTTGCCATGAGAAAATTGCAGTGTTTGTTATATTGTTACTATTAGAGTTTATTGTACTCATCTATAGTTCATCCAATATAAGTGATAATTGTTTTTGGACTTCACTTAGTGTTTTACTGGCATCTATAATTTTATATTGTGTAATATTTTGCTGTGCACGTTCTCGATAAGTATTTCGCACACGTTCAAAAAAATCTAATTTTTCTTGCTCAAATCTATCCGGTTCACTTCTCGACGCTGCTCGAGATAGACCAAGTTCTACTGGCATATCAAATAAAACCGTTAAATCTGGACGAAGTGAGCCTTGAACCCAATCTTCAAGAACAGCAATTCGAGATAAATCAATACCCCGTCCACCACCTTGGTAGGCATAAGTAGCATCGGTAAAACGATCACACAAAACCCATTGACCGCTATCAAGTGCCGGTATTATTTTCTGTTGAAGGTGTTGGGCTCTAGCTGCAAACATTAACATTAATTCAGTGTCAGCAGCTATTTTAGCTTGGTTCGGATCTAGCATTATTTCACGTAATGTTTCACCTAATTCAGTGCCTCCCGGTTCTCTGGTAACAACTAAACTTATATTTTTATTTTGAAAGTATTGCTCAATATATTTCATATTTGTTGTCTTACCAACACCTTCGCCACCTTCAATTGTAATAAATTTACCGCGCATGTTATTTACCATTGTTAATTTTATAAGAAGAAAAATTTCTTTTTCTGCCTTTTAGCTGATATTTTATCACAGCATTATTATGTTCTTTTAACGAAGATGAAAAATAATGACTGCCATCACCGCGTGCTACAAAATATAAAACATCGCTATCATCGGGGTGTAGTGTTGAATAAATAGCATCACGACCGGGTAATGCAATGGGCGTTGGTGGTAAACCGTGTCGACGATAAGTATTGTATGCGGTTTTTTGTTTTAAATCTGAACGGCGAATATTGCCTTTATAACGTTCTCCCATACCATAAATGACGGTAGGGTCGCTTTGTAATCTCATTTTAGTTTGCAATCTTCTAACAAAAACTCCAGCAATTTTCTTACGCTCAGATACTAGCCCAGTTTCTTTTTCAACTATAGATGCTAAAATTAATGCTTCATAAGCAGATGATAAAGGTACACCAACTTGTCTATTTTGCCATTCAGTTTTTAAATAAACTGTCATGGAATTATAGGCTCGTTTTAAAAATTCAATATCGGTTGTACCGCGCGGAAAGAAATAGGTGTCGGGCAGAAATCGACCTTCATAATGAATGCCTTTTAATCCCAATTTGGTCATTATATCTATTTTATTTAAGTCATTAAGTGTATGAATAATGATCTTATCATCTTTAATAGCTGTTATTAACTGATCAAAACTCCATCCTTCGATGATTGTAAAACTGTACGAAATTACTTTATCACTCACCAATATGCTTAATAATTGTTTTGGGTTGCTATTGTACGGTATTTTAAATTCGCCAATACGTATTTTATCGGCGGAACCTACAAAACGCGCATACCATAATAAATATCGAGTATTAGTAATGATTTTTTTATTTTTTAAATCATTGATAACTCGAATCAATGTCATCCCTGGTTTTATATTATAAACCATTCCTTGTTTGGGGATATTGATTGCAGAATTTAAAAAAACATTATATTGCCAAACTAGATACACAGCAAAAAAAACAACTAGTGTGGATAACAACAAAACTATTTTTATTATTTTATTTTTAAGCATTAGCATCATATGTCATATTTAATAATGTCATTAACTTTCGAGTTAATGACGGATTTGAATACATTCTTTTATTTAACTTTGTTACTGGCCATATACCAATAATACTATTAGTTACAAAAATTTCATCTGCATCACATAGTGATTTATAGGGTATTTTTTGAACATCAACCTGAAATTTATTTTCATGTGCGAGCGTAATAATATGTTCTCTCATTACACCTGCAACACCACAGCGATCCAAAATGGGCGTTTTGATTATATTATTAACTACAATAAAAACATTACTACTGGTCGCTTCGATGACATTATTCTCTGAGTCACATAAAATCCCTTCTTTAAATTCAGTGTCAATTAGCTCCATTCTAGCCACTATGTTTTCTAAGCGGTTTAAATGTTTAATCCCTGCCAATAACGGTTGCTGAGATAAAATAAGTTCACATTTTTTAATTGACACTCCTTTATTCCAATTGTTTGGACTGAAAATTGGCCAGGGATAATCAAGAATAATATAATTGGCATTCATATTGTCAGGTATTGAGTACCCACGTCCGCCAACACCTCGGGTAATAATGAGTTTAATGATACCTGAAAATATATTTTCTGCTCTTTTTTCTATTTCTTTTTTTATTTTGTTAAAATCAATATCAATTAATTGTAACCGTAAGCAGCCCTGCTTAAGTCGATTAAAATGCTTATCTAATAATGCAGCATTACCCGACTTCACTGCAATAGTTTCAAATAATCCATCACCATAATGTAGACCACGGTCATATTTTAATGGTGCATTTTCTGATGAATTAGTAATATCCATGTTATTTATTGCAACGCGGCAAGCATACCTTTGGCTTTATTACGTGTTTCTTGCAGTTCATTATTAGCTATTGAATCGTTCACTATTCCCGCACCGGTTCGAAAACGAGTAGTCGTAGTCGTATTTTCTATCGATCTTATTAATATATTTAAATCCATATCACCGTCATTATTTAAGTAGCCCATTGAACCTGTGTACGAATTTCTCGCTTTATTTTCAAGTTTGTATATTATTTCCATGCATCGAACTTTGGGGCAACCAGTAATACTACCGCCAGGAAAAACGGATTTTATTATATCCCCTGGAGTTACAGTATCAATTAATTTACCTTTAATGTTCGATACAATATGATGGACGTATGCTAATGTTTCTATAACCATCATTTCAGTGACTTCAACCGAACCTGCTTGGCATACTTTGCCCAAGTCATTTCGTTCCATGTCAATTAACATCACATGTTCCGCTTTTTCTTTGGGATGATTGAGTAATATTTTTGCAAGCTCCTGATCATCAGCCTTATTTTTGGCTCTATTTGTTGTGCCCGCTATTGGCCTAGTTTCTATACAACCATCTTTAACTCTTATTAACCGTTCGGGTGAAGAACTAATAATTGTTAAATTATTGAGTTTTACTATACCTGAAAAATCAGATGGATTACTATTTCGTAATTTTTTATAAACGGAAACAGTATTTATTTTTTTTGAGTCTATAATACACCACTCTCGTGATATATTAGCTTGAAAAATATCACCTTCATATATATATTTTTTAGCTATTGAAATGCTATCTATAAAAAAATCTGGATTTTCTTCTGTAATGTTACTTGATGCATTTGCATCATTATTAAAATCAGATATCGAAGTATCATTATTGATATCTTTTTGTAATTCTGCAATATAATTTCCATATAACATTTCTGATATCAAATATGTTTTATTGTCTACATGATCGCAGATTATTGCTGCTGGGATGCGGATAGCTACAGCAATATCCATGTTGTTTGGTATAGGATGCGTAGGTACTGTCTCTTCAATTTGCCCTAAGAGTTCATATGATAAATACAAAAACCATCCACCAGTAAAGGGTAGTCCAAATGTATTGGATTTAGTATTTTTATTTGATGCCTCTTTAAGCCAGAGTTTATCTAGTGTTGTAAGGAAATTAGTAGACGAACAAAGCTGATTGTCTAAATATAATTTAAAATTATTTCTCAATACTAATCTTTGTTGTGGGAAAGCAAAAAGAATATCGTAACGTGAATTTTTAGAGTTATTATTATTTTCTAAAGAAGTGCTTTGCAATAAAAAGGGATATCGTTCATTATTATTGGAATGTAACGATAATAAATCAGGGCATCCTTCGAGAGTAACAATAGTTAATTGATTAGTAGAGTTTGAAACCCTTCTGTTACAATAATCACTATTGCTACTATCATTTGAGGACATAACAACATTAATCGGTAAATTTTTCTAAGATAATTGTACCGTTGGTCCCACCAAAGCCAAATGAATTTGATAGTGCAACATCAATTTTCATTTCACGCGTTCCATCTGCAATAAAATCCAAATCACATTCTGGATCTTGGTTTTGAATATTAATGGTAGATGGTGCAACTTGTTCTTTGATTGATAAAGCTGTAAAAATTGCTTCTAAGCCACCTGCGGCACCAAGTAAATGCCCAGTCATTGATTTTGTTGAACTAATAGCTAAATTTTTAGCATGAGCACCAAAGGCATTTTTCATCGCATGTACTTCTGCTATATCACCAGCGGGAGTTGATGTACCGTGAGCATTAATGTAATTAACTGCATCATAGGATTTTCCTGCATTGTATAATGCTAATTCCATGCAACGTTTTGCACCATCACCATCTTTAGTTGGTGATGTCATATGGTAAGCATCACCACTCATGCCATAACCAGTAATCTCAGCATAGATTTTTGCACCACGAGCTTTGGCATGTTCTAATTCTTCAATAACGACAACACCGGCACCGTCGCTTAATACAAAACCATCACGATCAACATCCCATGGTCGACTAGCCAATTCAGGATCATCATTTCGCGTCGATAAAGCACGAGCAGCACTAAATCCACCCAGTCCTGTTGGTGATGTTGCCATCTCTGCGCCACCAGCGAACATAACGTCAGCATCACCATATTCAATAATTCGAGCCGCATCACCAATACTGTGTGTTGCTGTTGCACAGGCAGTAGAAATTGCAATGTTCGGGCCTTTTAAACCAAACAAAATCGATACATTACCTGATACCATATTTATAATATTAGCTGGCACAAAAAATGGTGAAATTTTTCTAGGACCAGACTCAAGATAAATTTTATTGCCTTTTTCAATACCCGGTAAGCCACCAATACCAGAACCAATTGCGACTCCAATTCTATGAGCATTACTATCGGTCACTTCTAGTCCAGAATCGCTTAAAGCTTCTGTACTAGCCGCGATGCCATAATGTATAAAAGTATCCATACGTCTAGCTTCTTTAACTGATAATACGCTACTAACATCAAAATCTTTAATTGAACCACCGAACCGAGTATTGAAACCGGTAGTATCAAAATGTGTGATTGGGCCGATACCACTTTTACCGGCAAGAATACTTTCCCAGCTAGATTTAACGTCTAACCCAACTGGGGAGACCATGCCTAAACCAGTTATAACAACACGTCTTTTGCTCACAATATAATCCTCAATGAATTTAAGTCCATCTTACACTTTTAAAATCTTTTAAAACACGGCAACGCAAAAAGCCGCAAACAGGAGCTGTTTGCGGCTATATTCAATAATGCTTATTAGTAACCAAACTATTAGTCTCTAATCTACTGATATTCAAAATCAGAGCAGTTAAAAAAATGATTTTAACCGGAATGATTATTTATGAAGTTAACAGCTTCTTTAACAGTTGTTATTTTTTCAGCTTCTTCATCAGGAATTTCAGTTTCAAATTCTTCTTCCAATGCCATTACTAATTCAACTGTATCTAAAGAGTCAGCTCCTAAGTCATCTACAAAAGATGCTTCATTAGTCACTTCTTCTTCTTTAACACCCAGTTGTTCAATAACAATTTTCTTAACGCGTTCTTCGATACTGCTCATGTCAGTATATTCCTCCGGTAATCATCAGTAATATGCAGGGTCGGTATTGTATTGAAAACTAGAATTAAATTCTACTAGCAATGCATACTTTACCCATTATTTTATTGATAAAGTTAAAATTAAAATAAATATTCAATAAAATCAATGTGATATAATATCATAGTATATCAGATTTGATTAATTCATGTACATTCCACCATTAACGTGGATGGTTTCACCCGTAATATAGGCAGCATCTGGTGAAGCTAAAAATGCCACTGTTTTAGCTATCTCATTGACTGATCCTAGCCTGGTCAGTGGTATTTGGTGTAATAATGCCTGTCTTTGTTCCTCAGGTAGCTCTCTGGTCATATCAGTATCAATGAAGCCCGGTGCCACAACATTTATTGTAATACCTCGACTACCAACTTCTCTGGCTAAGGACTTACTAAAGCCTATTACACCCGCTTTAGCGGCTGAGTAGTTAGTTTGACCTGCATTACCCGATACACCAACAACTGATGCTATGCTAATAATCCGCCCACGTTTGGCCTTCATCATGGCACGTAGACAGCCTTTAGACATACGATAAATTGAGCTCAGGTTGGTATTAATAATATCGTCCCATTCATCAACTTTCATGCGCATCAATAAATTATCACGTGTTATACCAGCATTATTTACCAAAATTGACGGTGCTGAATATTGTTCAGCGATTGACTTTAGCATGGCAGTTGTATTATCAACATCGGTGACATCTAAGGTCATACCGCAGCCTTTAATATTGTTTTCTTTCAGATAGTTACTAATGTTACTTGAACCATTTTCTGAAGTTGCTGTGCCAATTATTGTAGCGCCTCGCAAACCAAGTTCTAATGCAATAGCTTGTCCAATACCACGACTCGCACCGGTAATTAAAACAACTTCATCCAATAAGTTTTGGGGTAGTGTTTCTTTGTTCATTTTATATCCTTTACTAGTACCATTCGGTGAGGCTATTCATTAATGAGCGTAACAGCCTTGTCCAGTCCGTTTTTATCATAAAATGCGACACACGATAATGTTTTATCAATTCTTTTAACTAAGCCTGCAAGCACTTTACCAGGGCCACATTCAATTATCTTCGATGTGCCAGATTGCCCAATTGCTTTTACAGTGTCAACCCACAGTACTGGTTGGTGCAACTGACTGGTCAGCGCATGTTTAATTTTATCAATGTCAGTATATTGCTGAACATCTACGTTGTGATAAACTGGGGTATCGGGTGCTTTTATCGCAACAGAGTTTAAATATTCAGCTAATTTATTAGCGGCTGGTTTCATTAATGCACAGTGAGATGGAACACTAACGGGTAATAATAAAGCACGCTTAGCACCAGATTCTTTTGCTAAATTAATTGCACGATCAACTGCGGCTTTATTACCGGCGATAACGACTTGCCCGGAAGAATTAAAATTGACGGCTGATACTACTTCACCATTCGCGCTATCTTCACATAGCTTAATGACGACATCATCGTCTAAACCAAGAATTGCAGCCATCGCACCAACCCCAGCAGGAACAGCTTCTTGCATTAATCGCCCTCGTTCAGCAACTAATTTTATGGCATCACTAAAAAGCAAACTATTCGCAGCCACTAACGCTGTGTATTCACCCAAACTGTGACCCGCAAATGAGTTTGGTGCAGCCATTTCTTGTTGTTGCCAGACACGCCAACAAGCAATTCCTGAAGCTAACATTGCTGGTTGAGTTGTTGTTGTTTCATTTAGCTTATCGACAGGACCATCACTAACTACCGACCATAAGTCATATGACAAAACGTCAGATGCTTCTGCAAAGGTTTCTTGCACTATAGGAAATTCATCTGCAAGAGTGGATAACATGCCAACTGATTGGGAACCTTGCCCAGGAAAAATTACGGAAAATGACATTTCGGCCCCTTTAAAATTTAACGAGTACTGAACCCCAGGTGAAACCGCCACCAAAAGCTTCAAGTAAAACAGTGTGATCTTTTTTAATTCTACCATCCCTAACAGCAATATTAAGTGCCAATGGTATTGAAGCAGCCGAGGTATTACCGTGTTGATCAACAGTAACAACAACATTATCCATTGCCATATCCAATTTTTTTGCAGTGGCTGTTATAATTCTTATATTGGCTTGATGTGGTACTAACCAGTCAATATCTGATTTTTGCATATTGTTCGATGCCAAGGTTTCATCAACAATACGACCTAAGGTATTAACTGCAACTTTAAATACTTCGTTACCTTTCATTTGCATAAATGCTTTACCTTCGCGAAGTAATTCAGGGTTTTCAGATATGCCACCCGGAACAGTTAATAAATCGCGATATTTTCCATCTGCATGTATGTGTGTCGATATAATCCCGGGTTGTTCAGAAGCTTGTAAAATAACCGCCCCTGCTCCATCTCCAAATAAAACACAGGTTCCTCTATCGGTCCAGTCAGTAATGCGTGATAAAGTTTCTGCGCCGACTACTAGAGCACATTTATTTGAACCGCTACGAATAAATTTTTCAGCAACGGATACTGCATATACAAAACCGGTACAGACTGCTTGAATATCAAAAGCAGGACAACCGTGTATATCTAAACGTTGTTGTAATAAACACGCGGTGCTTGGAAATATTCTATCGGGTGTGGTGGTCGCAACAATGATAAGATCAATATCGGATAGCTCTATCCCTGCTGCATTGATAGCATCACGTGAAGCATGTTCAGCTAAATCTACCGTTGTTTCATTTTCAGCTACTATGTGACGTTTTTTAATGCCAGTACGATCAAAAATCCATTCGTCGGTAGTGTCGACAATTTTTTCTAAATCAGCATTTGTTAATTCTTTTTCAGGTAAATAGCCACCAGTACCTGTAATTTGAGTATAAATCATTATGCTTCCCTAACATTTAATGCTGTTTCAAGTTTATGTGCAATTCGTTCTGGCACATTTTTATCAACTTCAATAATAGCTTCATAAATTGCAGTTTCAAAAGAACGTGCATCAGCTCCACCATGACTTTTAATCACTGTTTTTCGAAGACCGAGAAAACTTGCACCATTATATTCGCTTGGATCGACGCGTTTTTTAAATGCTTTCAATACCGGCATGGCGACTAATCCCGCAAATTTGCTAAATAAATTGGCCTTAAATTCTTGCTTCATATAATGTCCAATCATTTTGGCAACGCCTTCAGACGTTTTTAACATGACATTACCAACAAAGCCATCACAAACAATAACGTCAGCATGGCCTAAATAAATACCATCACCTTCCACATAACCAATGTAATTGAGGTTACTGTTACTGAGTAATGCAGCAGATTCTTTTACTTGTTCATTACCTTTGATGTCTTCCTCACCAATATTTAATAGTGCAACTTCAGGCCGTGCAATATTATCAACGGCAGATGATAACTCCGATGCCATCACTGCAAATTGATATAATTGCTCAGCACTAGAATCAATGTTTGCACCGAGATCCAAGACATGAGTATGTCCCGATATGGTTGGTAATGTTTTACAGATTGCCGGTCGGTCAATGCCAGGCAACATCTTAAGAACGAATCGGGCTGTTGCCATTAATGCTCCGGTATTACCGGCACTAACACAGGCTTGAGCTTCATCTGACTTTACTAAATTTAAAGCGACTCTAACTGAAGAGTCTTTTTTATTTCGTAATGCCTGAGCTGGGTGCTCATCCATATTAACTACTTGTGAAGCATGTTTAATTATTAAACGGGACTGATCATAACTGCTGCCACACTCTTTTAAAGCCGCGATAATCTTTGATTCATCTCCAACCAAGATTAAACTAACGACTTTATTTTTTCCGAGCACAGCCAATGCTGCCGGTACGACAACATGAGGGCCATGATCACCACCCATAGCATCTAATGCAATAGTAATGTTCATGTTTTCAGATTTTGGAGTTGACACTCGATGGTGTGAAATGTGCTGTCTCTATAGTTATTCGTCTTTACCAGCAATAACTTGACGTCCTTTGTAATAACCGTTTGGGCTAATATGATGACGTAAATGTGTTTCACCTGTTGTTGACTCTATTGATAGTGCTTTAGATGTTAATGAATCGTGTGAACGACGCATTCCACGTTTAGATGATGATTTTTTCGTTTTTTGAACAGCCATAATTTACCTCTGTAGAACTTATTTATTCAGATCTTTTAACACTGAAAAAGGATTCGTTGCCTTATCTTTAACATCTTCAGTTAATAGCGTCTCTGATTGAGTATGTGTTAAGTGCGTTAATCGCTCAGAACACTGCGTATCTTTATGTTTTGGGATAGTTGGTAATGCTAATAACAACTCATCCTCGATTATATCGGATAACATGATTGGTGTGTCAGTTACTATGTAGGGTTCGTACTCCCCACCAAGTTTATCAGCATCAAATTCTGATGCCATAAATGCAATCATTAGATCCACATCAATGCTGAAATCCATCTGTTTTAAACAACGTTGGCATACTATTTTCAATGTGCCGTCTATTGTTCCTGATAAAAAGTGTATTCCATTAGTATCTTTATCAAATATCAGACTTAACTTTAGTTCTTCATCTAAAGAACGTTCTAATAGCGGGTTCAGCCGCTTCATTTGTTTTAATGACATATTACCATCAAACAACCTACCTGTATCAGCAAGTCGAAACGGGTCAATAAATTGAGGTAATTTTTTAGTCAAATCCGACATAGCGCGCAATTTTAAGGCACAACCGTTAAGTAGTCAAAATCATTAGAGAAATATTGTTAAAAAAAGTCATTTATTTTGCTAAACAGCAAGTTTTTTTCATAATTTACCCAAATTCGTGTGGAATTTAGAGGAATCTAGACTAAATTCATAGAAAACAGGTCTTTTTTTAATGCTAAAAATCAATGAACTGTTAAAAAATTGGCTCTATTTCGGGGAATGCATTTAATATGATTAAGAAAATCCTTATTGCAAACCGGGGTGAAATTGCAGTCAGAATCGTTCGTGCATGTTCTGAAATGGGGATTAAATCGGTTGCGGTCTATGCCGAGGCCGATCGTTGCTCATTACATGTCAAAAAAGCCGATGAAGCCTATTGTTTAGGCCCCGACACGGTTGCTGGCTACTTAAACGTCCACAGACTCGTCAATCTAGCAAAAGAAGCTGGCTGTGATGCATTACATCCTGGATACGGCTTTCTATCTGAAAACCCTGACTTAGCGGCAGCCTGTGCTCGTCGTGGTATACAGTTTATTGGGCCTGATGAAGCTGTGATTAAAAAAATGGGAGACAAAATTCAAGCACGAAAAAGCATGATTGATGCGGGTATCCCTGTTACTCCTGGTAGCGAGTCAAACCTAGTTGATATTGATGATGCTATTAAGTTTGCAAATAAGATTGGATACCCTGTGATGCTAAAAGCAACCACAGGCGGCGGCGGACGAGGTATTCGTCGGTGTAATAATTTAGCTGATCTAACAAAGAATTACGACCGAGTCATATCGGAAGCAAATAAGGCGTTTGGTTCAACCGATATTTTTATCGAAAAATGCATTGATAATCCACGTCATATTGAAGTGCAAATTTTGGCCGATAAGCATGGTAATGTTATTCATTTATTCGAGCGCGATTGCTCAATACAACGGCGGCATCAAAAATTAATTGAAATTGCGCCCTCGCCTCAAATAAATGATGAACAACGCGTGTATTTAGGCGATCTTGCTGTACGCGCAGCAAAATCAGTTAACTATGTTAATGCCGGCACCGTTGAATTTTTAATGACTGAAGATAAACAATTTTATTTCATGGAAATGAATACTCGACTGCAAGTAGAACATCCTATTACAGAAAGTATAACCGGTGTTGATATTGTGCAAGAGCAAATTAGAATAGCGTCCGGACTTAATTTACGTTACAAACAGCACGAAATTAAAATGCGCGGTTATGCCATTGAGTTTAGAATTAATGCTGAAGATCCTCAAAATGATTTTCTGCCCAGTTTTGGAAAAATTTCACGCTACTTTGCAACTGGCGGTCCTGGTGTTAGAACCGACGGTTCAATATACACTGGTTATATCATTCCGCCCTATTATGATTCTATGTGCGCCAAACTAATTATTTGGGCCCTGGATTGGGATTTAGTTTTAGATCGCTCTCAACGAGCATTAAAGGATATTGTTTTATACGGTGTTAAAACCACAATTCCTTATCATTTGGAAATTTTAAAATCACCTGAATTTCAAATGGGTGAATTCACTACTGGTTTTGTAGAGTCGCACCCTGAGTTAAATAAATATTCTGTAAAAATTTCAAATAGAGATGTTGCCGCCGCCGTTGCTGCTGCGGTAGCTGCAAGTATGGGGTTATAACAAAATCTATTCTAAATATACCATAATAGATAAAAATTAAATCTGGAGTACTAAATGCCCGCCATTAAAATAACCGACACTATTTTAAGAGATGCTCATCAATCTTTAATTGCGACAAGAATGCGAATTGAAGATATGTTACCTATTTGTGAACGTTTGGATAAAATAAATTATTGGTCACTTGAGGTTTGGGGCGGAGCAACATTTGATGCTTGTCTGCGTTTTTTAAAAGAAGATCCGTGGGAGCGTTTAAGGCTTTTAAAAGAAGCTTTGCCTAACACTGCATTACAAATGTTATTAAGAGGACAAAATCTGCTTGGATACCGACATTACTCGGACGATGTTGTGCGCGCATTTGTACGCCGTTCTGCAATTAATGGTATTGATGTATTTCGAATATTTGATGCACTAAATGATATTCGAAACTTACGTGTTTCAATAGAGTCTGTCAAAAATGAAAACAAACATGCACAAGGTGCACTATGTTATACCACTAGTCCAGTTCATACTACGGCACAATTTGTTTCTATGGCTGTAGAGTTACAAGCATTAGGCTGTGATAGTGTTGTCATAAAAGACATGGCTGGTTTACTAACGCCATTAGTGACTGAAGAGCTAGTTACCGAATTAGTAAACAAATTAACCATACCAGTGCACATACATTCACATGCAACTGCTGGTTTGGCCAGTATGTGTCAATTAAAAGCTATCGAGAGTGGAGCGAGTGGAATTGATACGGCTATTTCTGCTTTTGCAGGTGGAAGTAGTCATCCTGCAACAGAAAGCATGGTTGCAGCACTTCGTAATACAAAATTTGATACCAAGCTAGATTTAGTTGCACTTCAAGAAATTGGTTTCTATTTTTATGAAGTGAGAAAAAAATACCATCAGTTTGAAAGTGAATTTACTGGCTTAGATACTCGTGTTCAAGTAAACCAAGTTCCCGGTGGTATGATGTCTAACTTATCCAATCAACTCAAGGAACAAGGCGAACTAGCTCGGATGAATGAGGTATTGGATGAAATACCCAAAGTTAGAAAAGAACTTGGTTACCCGCCATTAGTCACTCCAACTTCGCAAATAGTCGGCACGCAAGCGGTATTAAATGTATTAACCGGCGAACGTTATAAAACCATTACGAATGAAGTTAAAATTTATTTAAAGGGACAATACGGCAAGGCGCTTGGCAAAATAAGTCCTCAAGTACAGCACATGGCTATTGGTAATGAAGACGTTATTGACTGCCGACCAGCGGATTTACTTGAACCAGAACTAGATGCATTAAGAACACAATGTGCAGAAATAACCGAAAATGAAGATGATGTATTGATTTATGCCATGTTTCCTGAAATTGGAAAACAATTTTTGGAGGATAGAAAAAACGGCACACTTGAACCGGAAAAACTAGAGCCCAAAATAGAACCCGACAAAAATACAGCGGCTATGGCTGCTACTGAATTTAATGTTACTATGCACGGTGAAACCTATAATATACATATTACCGGTGCCGGTTATGCCTCTCAAGAACAAAAACCTTATTACATCCGTATTGACGGTCAACCTGAAGAAATTTTAGTAGAAAACTTAAACCAAATCGAATTAGGAAGCGCTCAAAACGGTAATAGTGTACCTTCTGCTAAATCAGCACAAGGGAAACGTCCTCGTGCGACGAATCCTGGTGATGTAACCACTTCTATGCCTGGAACTATTGTTGAAGTGTTCGTCGCAGTTGGTGATACTGTAAAAGCTGGCGCTCCAGTATTAATAACTGAAGCTATGAAAATGGAAACTGAAATTCAAGCGCCAATTGATGGTACAATAAAAGCTGTTCATGTTTCTAAAGGTGATAGCATAACTCCTAAAGAAGCTTTAATCGAAATAAAATAAAAACATTAAATTATGACAAATATTATTCTTGCATCAACATCTCCTTATCGAAAAGAAATATTAAATAAACTACAAATCCCCTTTTCAACTTGTGCGCCAAATATTGATGAACAAGCATTTGAAAACGAAACACCTGAGGCTTTGGTTCAACGATTATCTATTGAAAAAGCACAAGCTTGTTCACAACAAAATGAAAATGCTCTAATCATCGGTTCAGATCAGGTAGCAGTAATAGAGGGAGAAATAATTGGAAAGCCTCATAACCATGAGAATGCCATTAAACAACTACAAAAAGCATCAGGTAAAAAAGTGACATTCTTAACGGGCTTATGTTTATTTAACTCTAAAACTAAACAACATCAAGTTGATGTAGTGCCTTTTACCGTTTTATTTAAAAATTTAAACGCGTTACACATAGAAAATTACTTGCAAAAAGAGCAACCTTATAACAGCGCAGGCAGCTTCAAATCAGAAGGTTTAGGAATTTGTTTATTTGAAAAATTAATTGGTGATGATCCTAATACTCTTATAGGACTACCATTAATTCGATTAATCAAAATGTTTGAACATGAAAATTATAGTATTTTATAATTTTCAATGCTAACTATAATGACTTAAGCGAAAAACCAACTCTAAATTATCGGTATTTGAGCTTAATTAAATTTATCTAAGTTCAACTTTATCAATACCTAATGCTGCTGAAATAGTTGCGCCAAACGAAGCGCCAAGCTGTTTCGCAAATTGATCCAAGTAAGAAGGTTTTGGTGTAAAATTAACAATTTCTTCTGCACCTATAACTTCACGTGCAACATAGCTACTGCTACCTAAACCATCAATCAAGCCCATCTCAACACTTTCTTCACCAGTCCAAACATAACCTGAATATAAATTAGGTGAATCTTTTAGTCGATCACCACGTCCTTTTTTAACGATATCGATAAACTGTTTATGAATTCCACCTAACATTTTTTGAATGTGTTTTACGTCTTGCTCTTTTTCAGGCGTAAACGGATCTAAAAATCCTTTATGAGCACCTGCGGTATATAAACGACGTTTCACACCGATTTTTTCCATGGTACCAACAAAACCAAAACCATTCATTAATACGCCAATGGAACCTACGATACTGGCTTTATCGGCATAAATTTTATCAGCAGCTGAAGCAATATAATATCCACCAGAAGCACAAACATCGACGATCACCGCATAGACTTGTATGTCTTTATGTTTCTTACGTAAGCGTACTATTTCATCATTAATATAACCTGATTGTACGGGACTACCACCAGGACTATTAATCCTTAAAATAATACCTTTGGTGTTTTTATTTTTAAACGCGTTACGTAACCCGGTTATAATATTGTCAGCATTAGCTGACGCGCTACTTGAAATGACACCCTGAATTTCAATTAACGCAGTATGTGGGCCACCTTTACCTAAACTGGACATGCCATCATTTTTTGATAACGCCGCCATAAACACTGCTAAATAACCAAACAACAACGCGAAGGTTAAAAATTTAAAAAATATGCCCCAACGTCTAGTACGACGTTGTTCATTTAATGAGGAAAATACTAAACGATTGATTATTTCGCGATTCATTTCAGGTTCAGTTGACTGATTTTCTGTATTTTCGATGTTAGACATATAATTATCCTAAATTTTGATTAAATCATTTAAGCAATGATGTAGTTCAGATATGCATGATACGTTTGTAACAGGCTTATAAGCAAGGAGTCGTTCTAGATTATGTACTCCATGAGAAATAGCAACAGACTTCATGCCTATGTTATTCGCCATTTCAAGATCATAGCTTGTGTCACCAACCATTAGTGACTGTTCTATAGCTATATCCAATTCACCTAAAATTTCAGTAAGCATTAATGGTTCTGGTTTTGACAATGTTTCATCTGCACAGCGTGTGCTATTAAAAAAATCATGCATCTGAAACTTTGTTAACTCTCGGTTCAAGCCTTTTCGACTTTTGCCTGTTGCTACAGCTAAAAATAAATTTTTTTGCTTTAAGTCGTATAACATTTCACTAACACCTTCAAATAAAGCAGAAGGTGTTGTGTTTCTCTCTAGAAATTGATCTCGATATTCATTTATAAATAATTTAATTTCTTCATCGGTAAAATCTGGATACAGTTTTAATATTGCCTCAGTAAGTCCTAAGCCAATAATATCTTTAAGTAAAGAATCGCTTCTGTGTTCAAAATTTAAGTTTTTAATGGCTAAACGCAAACAAGAGACTATTTTTGCCTCCGAGTCCATTAAAGTGCCATCCCAATCAAATATTATTAACTTATACATACTGTAGCAATACCATCCTTAATTAATACCCAAGTTTTCAATAACTGATTCTAATTTTGCATCTAATGGTGCGGTTATATCAAATTCTAAATTTTTCCCAGTTTCCTGCATTAAACTAAATTTTAAAGAATAAGCATGTAGGAAGAGTCGATTTAAACCTAATTTTTTCATTTCACTATCAAATTCGGCATTACCGTACTTTGTATCACCGGCTATTGGATGGCCTTCATGTGCAGTGTGGACTCGAATTTGATGGGTTCGGCCTGTTACAATTTTAATATCAACAAGACTGGCGCTAGGACCTAGTTTTAAAGGTCGGATTATTGTTAGTGCTGTTTTACCAGAATTATTGACTTTAACAATACGCTCACCAGAAGACAGGACATTTTTTAATAAAGGCGCATCAATCCGTTTAGTTTTACGCGGCCATTTGCCTTGAACTAAGGCTCGATAATGTTTTTCAATACCATTATTTTTTAGCAGTTCATGAATATTACGTAATACTGTTCGATTTTTGGCAACTATCAGTGTGCCTGATGTATCCCGATCTAATCGATGAGCAAGTTCTAGATAGTCATGTTTGGATCGAGACTGACGTAAAATTTCAATAACGCCTTGGCTTATTCCACTACCACCATGAACGGCTAGGCCAGAGGGCTTATTTAATATCAATAAATTTTTATCTTCAAAAATTATACGAGATTCAATATCCTGACACAGTTTTTTACTTGGTTTAGTGTTAGGTTCAGTAGTTGATAATCGAACAGGTGGTATTCTGACACTGTCACCTTCTTTTAGCCGATATGGTGGCTTAATTCGACCTTTATTAACACGAACTTCGCCGCTACGTAAAATTCTATAAATTAAGCTACGTGGTGCGCCCTTCAATATTCGTAGCAAGAAATTATCAATGCGCTGATCACAGGATTTATGATCAATAACCATATATTTAACGCGTGTATTTTCTGTTTCTGTCATATTTATCTGTTTAACTTCATGCTAAATGTTTGAAGGACGACCAAATCATTGTTATAGTTGCTTATTAGACGGAGATTAAAAAATAACCTCCTCATAAAAGTAAGTAAATATTACTGTAATTTTAGATTTGCCGCCCAATAAAAGAGAGGCTTGTGCAAATCAAAACGTATCAGTTCAACCTAAACTTTATAGTAAAGAATTTAAAGTTTGATGTTGAGTTGACTATTTTAACATACTAAAGCGCTCCTACAACATTCAATCAATGTAATGTCTGAATGTATATGAGTGCGCTATACAATGCAGCATAGTAGCGCAAACATTGTAAAGCACTCCCACACTCAGAGAAACCAGAGACTGTTGTGGTAGAGCGCTAATTTAAGGTTTTATAAATGAAAAGAATGCTATTTAACGCGACTCAAGAAGAAGAGTTGCGAGTAGCGTTGGTTGAAGGCCAACGATTATATGATTTAGATATAGAAACAAAACACCGAGAATCTAAAAAATCCAATATCTACAAGGGTAAAATCACTCGAGTAGAACCAAGCTTAGAAGCTGCATTTGTTAATTATGGTGCTGACCGACATGGTTTCCTTCCGCTTAAGCAAATTTCACGAAGCTATTTTAACCAAGGTGTAAACCTTTCTAATGGTAAGGTTAATATCAAGGACGTGGTTAGTGAAGGTTTGGAAGTTATTGTCCAGATCGATAAAGAAGAGCGTGGCAATAAGGGCGCGGCACTTACAACCTTTACCAGTTTAGCGGGCCGTTATTTAGTGTTAATGCCAAATAATCCCCGAGCCGGTGGTGTCTCGCGCCGAATCGAGGGTGATGAACGTAATGAAGCCCGAGAAGCCATTAGTGGTCTTAATATTCCTGATAATATGGGAATAATTCTAAGAACTGCAGGCCTTGGCAAAAGTACTGAAGAATTACAGTGGGATCTGGATTATTTATTACAACTCTGGGCATCAATTGATAAAGCCGCTGATGAAAAACCATCACCATTTCTTATTTATCAAGAAAGTAATTTAGTTACTCGTGCAATTCGTGACTACTTACGAAATGATATTAATGAAATTTTGATTGATGAGCCTAAAATATTTAAACAAGTCCAAGATTTTATGTCACAGGTGATGCCTCATAATTTAAGTAAGGTTAAATTTTATGATGATCCTGTGCCTTTATTTACTCGTTATCAAATCGAGACTCAAATTGAATCTGCATTCCAACGGGAAGTACGCCTGCCCTCAGGTGGTGTTCTAGTAATCGATCCTACTGAAGCGATGATTTCAATCGATATCAATTCAGCGCGTGCCACTAAGGGTGGTGACATTGAAGAAACAGCGTTAAATACTAATTTAGAAGCCGCTGATGAAATCGCAAGACAATTGCGGTTACGTGATATTGGTGGTTTAATCGTGATTGATTTTATCGACATGATGCCTACAAAAAATCAACGTGCTGTTGAAAACCAATTACGTGAATCTTTAAAAATTGATCGGGCTCGTGTACAGGTTGGACGAATATCTCGTTTTGGTCTACTTGAAATGTCTCGACAACGATTAAGAGCATCATTAGGTGATTCCAGCCAAAATGTTTGTCCACGTTGTGATGGCCAAGGTTCAATTCGTGGCGTTGAATCATTAGCATTATCGGTTTTACGTGTGATTGAAGAAGAGGCTATGAAAGATAAAACTGCACGAGTTATAGCCGATTTACCTGTTTCAGTTGCCACATTCTTATTAAATGAAAAAAGAGATATTCTATTTGAAATAGAAAGCCGACAAAGTGTCAATATCACGCTAATTCCTAATACTAATTTAGATACACCACATTATGAAGTCAAACGCTTACGTACTATTGATAATGAAGTTGATACCAAAACTCACAGTTATAAATTAGACGTTAAAGCTGCCTATGACGATGAAGTCCCTAATAAAGATAAGAAACAAAATGAACCTGTTTCGGAAAAAGCGGCTGTCAGTGGTGTCACACCTCAAACACCTCGTCCACCGCTAAAATCCAATAGTCTGGGTATTTTTAATCGACTTTGGGTGTTTTTATTTGGTAATGGTTCCACTAAAAAGAAAAGTACTTCTAGCGCTGGTAACAGAAAACAAACCAATCGAAATAAAAATTATAAACAACGACCTACTAACCGAGGCCGAAATCAAAACCAGCAAAATCAACAAGGTCAGGGTCAACAGCGCCGTAATACAAACCCTAATAAACGTCAAGATAATAGAAATGCACAAACTCAAAATACACGTAAAAATGAGAATCGACAAAAACAGCAGCAAAATAGATCATCAGAAAATACAAATAAACAACAAAGCCAAAAGATTGATCAAAATGTAACTGCAACAGCCGATGTTAATGGTAATGTAGAACAAAATACTAATGCTGATAATGTTACTACGGATACCCAACAAAATACAAAACAACGATCATCAAATAATCGTCAACGCCGTGGTGGACGACGCCGGAATAATAACCGACAACAATCAAATAATACCGAATCCAGTAAAGACGAACAAAATAGTACTTCTGATAGCAACGATAATCGTAGCAATAAACCGAGCGTTAATTCAGATTCAGGACAATCCGTTAGCGATAAAAATACAGCATCAAGTTATTCTGATACTGACTCTATAGCTGACAATAAGAATAGCAATTCTGGCAATACCAGCAATTCTGGCAATACCAGCAATTCTGGCAATACCA
>CAYQUC010000060.1:0-7567 GCA_964420605.1 uncultured Thioalkalispiraceae bacterium
ACCGTGAATATCAAAGTGATTGCCCATGCACTGGGTCGACATTGCAGAACATTCGATATGCCAACCAGGGCGACCTTTTCCCCACGGAGATTCCCAACTCGGTTCATCTACTTTAGCCATTTTCCATAGCACAAAATCCAAGGGATCATCTTTCGCTTCAGCTATTTCAACACGTGAACCGGCACGTAAATCGTCAAGCACTTTACCTGATAACTTACCATACGATGGAAATGCACTAACGTCGTAATACACATCTCCGTTTGTACCCTGATATGCCATTTTTTTATCAACCAAAGTTTGAATCATTGCGATAATTTGATCCATGAACAAGGTGGCCCGAGGTTCTTCGTTAGGCGCTAATATCCCCAACGCCCCCATATCCGAGTTCATTGCATCAATAAAACGCTCGGTGAGATCACCAATTGATTCATTATTTTTATTCGCCCGAGCAATAATTTTATCATCGATATCCGTAATATTTCGAATATAACGCACATGATCCTTACCATAAATCAGGCACAAATAACGATACACTATATCAAAAACCAAGATCATTCGAGCATGTCCGATATGACAGTAATCATAAACTGTCATACCACAGACATACAAACGAACGTTGTATTTGTCAATCGGCTTAAATTGTTCTTTTTTGCGTGTTAGAGTATTGTATATTTGTAACATAATCTTATTTTCAACTTTACTAAATGGTTTAAAGCTACAGTGTACAAAATATCACTTTAGTATACAAAATTTCGAGTAAATCTAATAAATAACAAGTTCAGATTTAACATGCTAGTCAAAGCTTGATAGTATGCGCTACACGAAAAGAATAAATACTATTACAGAGAGTCAATATGAAAAAACTACTAAAAACAAGCTCAATGATGAGTAAAGCACTGCTTCTATTTTTATTTACTAGCTTAACATTACTCAGCACCGGTTCAGTCGCTGCTGATCCTGTTATTGCCGTGATTGAAACCAATATGGGTAATATAACACTGGAGTTAAATTCTGAAAAAGCGCCTAAATCTGTGGCAAACTTCGTCAAATACGCGAAAGATGGCTATTATGATGGTACAATTTTTCATCGTGTCATCGAAAACTTTATGATTCAAGGTGGTGGTTTCAGCATATTACCCTCTGGCAAATTCCAAAAGAAACAAACGCGAGAAGCCATTAAAAATGAAGCTAACAATGGTTTAAAAAATGAAATTGGCACAATTGCCATGGCTCGTACCAGCGTCCCCGATTCTGCAACCGCTCAGTTTTTTATAAACGTAACAAATAATGCCTTTTTAAATTACAGTTCGCCAACAACGAGAGGTTGGGGTTATGCCGTTTTTGGCAAAGTAACAGCCGGTATGGATGTTGTTAACAAAATTCGCGTGGTTAAAACCGGTGCAGTGGCTCCATTTCCACAAGACGTACCAATGAGCCCAATTACAATTAATAAAGTTATCATTAAATAAAAATTTATAAGAGGTGAACATGATTAAGCTAAACACAAACCACGGAACAATTACTGTCGAATTATTTACCGATAAAGCGCCAATTACCACTGACAATTTTATGCAATATGCAAAAGATGGATTTTATAATGGTACAATCTTTCATCGCGTTATAAATGGTTTTATGGTTCAAGGCGGTGGTATGGAGCCAGGGTTAAAAGAAAAACAAACTCGCGCCAATATTAAAAATGAAGCTGATAACGGCTTAAAAAATACTATTGGTACTCTTGCTATGGCCAGAACGCCTGATCCTGACTCAGCATCTTCGCAATTTTTTATTAATATCAAAGATAATGATTTTTTAAATTACCGTTCATCAACGCAGGATGGCTGGGGATATTGTGTTTTTGGAAAAGTAGTTGATGGTATGGATGTTGTTGATGCGATTAAAGCAGTTGAAACTGGTAACCAAGGTATGCACCAAGATGTTCCTGTCACCGATGTGATCATTGAAAGTGTTGAAATTACAGAATAAATTGTAAAATTATGTCAACACTTTTTATTTCTGATTTACATTTAAGTGCTGAACGGCCTGACATTACTCAGGCCTTTCAGCATTTACTACAAAATATTGCTCCTGACTCTGAAGCGCTTTATATATTAGGTGACTTGTTTGAAGTTTGGCTTGGTGATGATTTAATTTCACCAGAGTATCACGAGTCAATTGCTGAATTAAAAAAATTATCGGATAAGAATGTTCCAATTTATATTATGCGCGGTAATCGTGACTTCTTATTTGGTCCACAATTTGAATTACTCAGTGGCGCAACGTTAATAGACGATCCAACTATAATCGACTTATATGGAACCACAACCTTGCTTATGCATGGCGATACTTTGTGTACCGATGACATAAAATACCAAGAGTTTCGTAGCATGGTTCGAAACCCAGCTTTTCAAAATGACTTCTTAAGTAAAACAGCTGCGGAAAGAATTGCCATCGCCAAACAATTACGTGATACCAGCAAATCAGAAACAAATTCAAAATCTGAAGACATAATGGATGTTAATTCTAGCGCCGTTATTGATGCATTTTCTCAACACAATGTACAAAACTTTATTCACGGCCATACCCACCGCCCAGCAGTGCATGAGCTTGAAGCCAATAACTTACCCGCAAAAAGAATTGTGCTACAGGATTGGTATGATAGTGGTTCAGTATTAATTTATACTAATACTGGTTTTCATGTTGAAAAAATTACCCCTAACTAACCTATAAACTCATATTACCCAAATTACCAGAACGTAACTCATCCACAGTAAAGCTTTTATACTGCGTAGGCAGTACAAACAACTCTTCACCACTTTTAAAATTTTCATCAAAAGAAACTAATGAGCGAGAATAACCTTTAGGATTCCAAACTTGTATAGGAAAACCATAGTTTAAATGCCGGGTAGACGCGAAAGTATTCATCGCTAGGCCACAAGCATCAAACATATCAGCCGGTATGTTATCTAAAGTATAAGTACTGTCATCAGCAAGTGCTTGTTGAAATTCTTTTAATGCAGAGGTTGCCATCGGTAACATTCCTTTAACAGACACTATCCCCAGACAAACCGTATTATTTGTAATCAAGTCATATTTAATTGCAACGGTATTATTTATTTTAGGAGCATCAGTCAATTCAGCAATTTTTCTATCGTTATTATTTAATTTAATAGGTGAAGTCACCGATTTTCGTTTTGGATGTATTTCCATAATAGTTTTATCTTCGTCATTCACATTGTAAATAACTTTATTTTTTCGATTATATAATATATAACCACTTGATGATTCACCATCATCAAACCGTAAAAAATCATTAGAAACAATTAAACGAACTTTATAAGGATCTATTCCCTTTTCTTCTTCGACAAAATCTATTTTTATTATTTTATTTAAAGCTATATTAGTTGATTGATTTTTGTTTTCACAACTTAATAATACTGTGCTTAATAATGTAATAATTAGATATTTATTTAATTTTTTAATTTTCATCTGGTTCATCTCTAACAACTTATTTATATGAATAAATCACAAGTTTTGTAAGTATTCTAATTCAGCTTCTGAGAAACCTGCTTTTTTTCTGGCATCAGTATGATATGGACCTCTGATTTTGCCTTTTAAATGTTTATTTATTAATGCCACAAATGTCTCAACTTTATCGAGCTTACGTTGCTCACACATAAAATGAAACCACTTAGTCCCTATCGCAACATGACCAACTTCATCTTCGAATATTATATCCAAAACTCTAATGGCTTCATTGTCTTTTATATAATGCAGTTTTTTAATAATACTCGGTGTAACATCCAAACCTCTAGCTTCCAATACTCGTGGCACTAAAGCCATTCGAACTAAAACATCGTCTGCAGTTTCTTGAGCCATTCGCCACAAACCATTATGAGCCTTAAAGTCACCATATTGGTGTCCTAAGGACTTTAAATGCGATTGTAATAATGAAAAATGGTATGCTTCTTCTGCAGCCACTTTTGCCCAATCTAAATAGTATTCTTCGGGCATGTCACGAAATCGATAGATAGCATCTAAAGCTAAATTGATAGCATTAAACTCGATATGGCAGATGGAATGTATTAAGGAGGCATGACCTTCCATACTGTGTACTGACCGTTGCGTTAGTTTTTGAGGCATGACCAATTCGATATTGTCTGGAATACCCGCTTTTTCAATTACATCGGGGATACCTTCATACACATAATTTAATTTATTTTCTTTAATATTCTGATATAAACTTTTAGTAAGTTCACATTTGATTTCGATATCACATTCAAGCAAGCATCGATAGGATTCTTTATAGATGCTGCGAATATTGACATCAGAAGTAGTATTGGACTGTAATGGCGTATTTATTGATTCTTTCATCATTACAGTGTATCAAATATTAAAATAGATTAATATTTAATCCCCTATTAATGCAATAATAATATCCATCACATTGGTTCCAGTTAAGCCTATTGTCAATAAATCACCCGATGCCAATAAAAACTCTCCTGCATTAGCATTTTTTAAACACGTATTTGCTGATAAATTTTGAAGTTCACCGCGCCCAATGGTACCGCCATCAACTATTGCCCCAGCAGCGTCAGTATTACCGTCATTGCCATCAGTTCCAGCAACTAATACCAAAATATTTGGATATTTTTGAATATTCATGGCTAGTGCTAATGCAAAACTTTGATTTCGCCCACCACGTCCGGGTGATTCTGGTAACATCATGTGAGTTTCTGCACCCCAAATATATACACCACTAATTTGGTTTTTAAGCCAGTCCGAGATTCGCTGTGCTTCCTCAACTGTATTGCCCACTAAAAATTCATCCATATTAACAACGTTTTGCGTAATTGAATTGGACAGCTCAACAATTGAATTTCGTAACTGCGTATTTGAAAAAATAAGCTTTGACGTTATTTTTTTCTCGATATTATCAGCTCCAACACTTATATCGGATACTGTTTTTGCTCGGTTAATAAGATCATCAATCCAATTTGGTAGGTCTGGAATGTTCTTTGTTAGTTGTTCGGTCATTAATAATCCCGAACCAATATTATTCAAACTATCATCGGGAATGTCTGATATATATAATGCGGTTAAATTATTGCACTTGATATAGTCCAGTAACTTTCCAGATTTAATCCCGGATACTTGTTTACGAATTTGATTTACTTCCATTATATTTTTATCAGAACCGAGTAACCAGGTATATAATTTTTTCAAATCAGTAATTGATATTAATGAATCTTTTGAAAAGTACTCCACGAGTGATGAAGTGCCACCGGAAATTAAAAATAAAATTTGATCGTTGTAAGCCACTTGTTGTAAAAATTCAATTAAATATTTCCCGGCAGTTAAACTATTTTTAGTTGGTATTGGGTGACCAGATATATGAATCCGTATATTTGAATTATTTAATAATAAATCAGAGTCGGGATTATTTTTAGTTATTAAAATAGCCTCAATAAATTTTTCATCCAATGCACTGATAGCGCCTTCAAGCATCGATGATGCAGCTTTACCAATTGCAACAATATAAACATTGGAATTTTTCGGGTAAGATTTAACAATATATTCATGCACTTTTAGTGAGCTTATATTTAACTCCAGCGCTTTTAGAAAAATATTTTTAATATTTTTTATTTGTAATTTTCTACTATTATTCATAATGTTACAGCTTACTCATTATAAGTCACCTATAAAAACCGTTGTTAATGACACAGTAAATATTTGATAAATTACAAATTAATGACTATAAATTTCTAACATTTATAGAATTTATGAAATTCTTGGAGTAAGAATGATTCCTAAACCGATATACGAAACATTACCCATCATTTATATTGTTGGCGGTATCCTTGCTATGACATCGGTTCAATCAATAACCTCTTTCGCTTCAGGTTTAGCAATAGGCGTAGCTGGTCTTTGGATTTTATGTCAGAGAAGAACCTACCGCTTAACATCCAACACTAAAAATCACCGAAGAGTTTCCTCTGTTCTGAGTAACGTTAAGCATTAGAACACCCTCAGCCTTTGAGGGTTTTTTTATTGTTATACAATTTTTTGAAGTCCTCTTTCTAAATCATCTTTGATATCATTTATATTTTCTAAACCAACAGAGACACGTATAAGTGACTCGGTAATACCACTAGTAATTTTTTCTTCATCGGTTAAGCGACCGTGAGTCGTTGTTGCAGGATGGGTAATTGTGCTTTTGGTATCACCCAAATTGGCCGTAATCGACAAAAATCGAGTGCTATCAATAACAGTCCATGCATCTACCTTAGTACCGTGGACCTCAAAAGCTAAAACACCACCAAATGCTGATTGTTGTTTAGCCGCAAGCGCATGTTGCGGATGAGATGGTAAACCAGAGTAATATACTTTTTTAACCGCCTGATGAGACTCTAACCATGTGGCTAGTTCTAGTGCATTTTCGCTATGCGCTTTCATTCGTATTGGCAATGTTTCCAAGCCCTTTAAAAATACCCACGCATTAAACGAACTCATTGTTGGCCCAGTTGTACGTAGCACGCCAAAGATATCTTCACCAACATTTTTAGCATCTCCAACAACAGCCCCCCCCATGCATCGACCTTGTCCATCAATGTACTTTGTTGCAGAATGTACAACAATATCAGCGCCTAGAGATAACGGTCGCTGTAAAATTGGCGTAGCCAAACAATTATCGACAACTAATAAACAATTATTGTCATGAGCAAGTTTCGACAATGCCGTAATATCAACTACTTCGGCTAATGGATTTGAGGGTGTTTCGACGAACAATAATCGTGTTGTTTTTTTTATTGCTTTTTGCCATGCATCAAGATTAGTTAGTGGTACAAAATCAGTATCTATACCAAACCTTTTCAAATATTTATTAAATAATATTACCGTCGTTCCAAATATCGCGTTTGATGATACAATATGATCACCCGACTCAAGCAGCCCTAAACAGGTGCTTAGTATCGCTGACATACCAGAAGCCGTGGCGACACAATGAGTTCCGCCTTCTAGTTGAGCCAAACGCTGTTCAAATGTTCGAACTGTTGGATTAGTAAATCGTGAATATATATTCCCTTCTTGCTCACCTTTAAATCGAGCTTCAGCCTCAGCGGCACTTTTAAAGACATAACTCGAGGTTGGAAATATTGGTTCAGAGTGTTCGCCTTCAAGAGTTCGCTGCTGACCCGCCCTTATCGCGATGGTTTCTAATTCAAACTCAGTATATTCAGACATTTTTTATTCTCCTTTACCTCATACTTGCACCATAAGATACAAGCCAATTTACGAATGTTCTCAAAATACAGGCACAAAAAAACCCACATCAGTGTTCACTAAAGCAGGCATACTCACTTTAGCTGTATTTATAATGCGCCCGCAAGCTGATTCAAATCGGCGCTTTTAACTACTATTTATAGTAGATTAATGACCCAAAACTGTCAACAATTTTGTACCTAAAAGTGAAGCCGTCAATATTAAGTATTACTCATTTGCTGGTGAATTACACTTGATAAATTCGATGGGTTATTACTTCGCTAACTAGCGAAGTAATACTTAAGAAGGA
>CAYQUC010000060.1:7667-20284 GCA_964420605.1 uncultured Thioalkalispiraceae bacterium
CTTCTAATCTTCCCTTGGATTTAAATTCTCAAAGGACTTCTAATCTTCCCTTGGATTTAAATTCTCAAAGGACTTCTAATCTTCCCTTGGAAGATTAGTTAGAGGTTCTATCGGGTTTTGGGGTTGTTTTGGTCGAAGGCGGTAAAATAGGATAAACAATCTTAGGTTGCTCACCCGTTAAAGTTTTCAAAAATGCAACTATATTTTTATTTTCTTCTTTAGTTAATTTCACACCGAGTTGAAACTCAGCCATAACATCAACGGCTTCACTTAAATTCCACGTACTTCCATCATGAAAATACGGTGCTGTTAATTCAATATTTCGTAATAAAGGTACTTTAAAAACATACTTGTCTGATTCTTTCTTTGTTTGAGAATATCGACCCATGTTGGCCATATCTTTTCGGTAAGGCTTTACGACCCCAAATTTTTGAAAAGAACCACCACCAACACCAACGCCATTGTGGCAACTAGAACAGCCTTTTTCTTTAAACAATTTATAACCGTGTTTCTCTTTGGCCGTTAAAATATATTCATCACCACGTAACCATTTGTCAAATTTTGAATTTGGTGTTATTAATGTTTTTTCAAATGCAGCAATGGCATCAGTAACGCGATCTCGAGTTATTTTTTTAGAACCATATACTGTAAAAAACATTTCTACATATTCAGGAATGGATTTAAGTACACTAATTGCAGCAGTATGGCTTGATGCCATTTCACTCGGATTTGCAATTGGGCCACCGGCCTGTTCTTTTAAATCTTTAGCACGACCATCCCAAAATTGGGCAAGATTATACTTTGCATTTAATACTGTGGGTGAATTAATGGGGCCAAGCTGCCATTTGTGACCAATTGAACTTGGTAAATTATCGGCACCACCAGTACTGAGGTTGTGACATGAGTTACAACTTATAAATCCTGACTTTGATAGACGAGGTTCAAAAAATAGTTTTTTACCCAGCTCAACTTTATCTTTGTTGAATTTAATTTTTAATGGTATGGGTTTAATCGGTTCATTTGTGCGAGGACTCGCATACGCTTCCAAAAAAAATAAACTTAAATAGGCTGATACTAAAACTGCAACTATTTTTTTCATCTAAAAACTCCCTGTCAATACTTCTACAACAAACTTAAATTAATATTAAGAATTAATTCGTAATCATTTAAATTACTTTATAAGAGCGTGAGTATACTAGAGTAGTTTTAAAAAACTATACGTCAATCACAAAATGACATGAAAAAGTGATACATTAATATAACATTAATTATCGAATAAAAAATTAAACGAAATATCAAGCATAGAATCAATCACAATATTTAACTTAGACATGAGCTATATAACTTACGATCGTAAAACTAATTATCATTATGCATCTCAATAATGGCATTAGATTGTTCAGTATCAGATTTTGCGGTATCACTACGGGATCTTTCAAGATTTTCTAAATAGTCTTTATCAATATCGCCAGTAATATACTCACCATCAAACACCGAGGTATCAAAACGTTTAATAGTAGGATTACCGCGGTTAGATGCTTTTAATAAATCATCTATATCTTGAAAAATTAACCAATCCGCACCAATGGCTTCTCTAATTTGTTCCACGGTTCGGTTATAACCAATTAATTCTTTTGTTGACGGCATGTCGATACCATAAACATTTTGATAACACACAGGAGGTGCAGCTGAAGCAAAATACACTTTTTTTGCACCGGCATCACGCGCCATTTGAATTATTTGTTGTGATGTTGTTCCTCGTACAATGGAGTCATCAACCAACAATACATTTTTATCTTCAAATTCTAAATCAATTGCATTAAGTTTTTGACTAACCGATTTTTTACGTTCCTTTTGTCCTGGCATAATGAATGTTCGGCCAATATATCGATTTTTAATAAAACCATTTCGATATTTAATATTGAGTACATTAGCTAGCTCCAAGGCAGAAGTTAAGCTTGATTCAGGAATTGGGATAACTACGTCAATATCATGCTCCGGAAACACACGCATAATTTTTTGAGCCAAAAATTCGCCCATACTTAATCGTGCCTTATACACAGATATACCATCAATAATTGAATCTGGTCTTGCGAAATAAACATGTTCAAAAATACAGGGGGTTAATTCAACGTTATTAGCGCAATGTTTTGTGTGTAGTTCTCCATCTATACTGATAAAAACTGCTTCGCCCGGCGCTATATCCGCTATTAATTCAAATCCAAGCGCATCTAATGCGACACTCTCTGAAGCGATCATATACTCAATGCCAGTATCCGTTGTTTTTTTGCCATAGACAACTGGACGAATGCCGTGTACATCACGAAAGGCAACGATTCCAACACCGGCTATTAATGCCACTACGGCATAAGCACCACGTACACGTTTATGTACATTCTTAATTGCAGCAAATACATCATTGTGATCAATATCAAGCTTCTTTGCTTCTTGCAGTTCATGCGCAAAAACATTTAATAACACTTCGGTATCAGAATCTGTATTTAAATGTCTGCGATCAGTACGCAGTAGATCTTCTTTTAACTCATCAGCATTAGTTAGATTACCATTATGCGCTAGTGTTATGCCATATGGTGAATTAACATAAAATGGTTGAGCTTCTGCAGACGATGAACAACCAGCAGTTGGATAACGTACATGCCCTATTCCCACACTACCGGACAAACGTAACATATGTTTGGTACGAAATACATCTCGTACCAAACCATTTGCTTTTCTAAGGCGAAACCGACCATTATCATAGGTCACAATTCCCGCAGCATCTTGACCACGGTGTTGTAATACAGTTAATCCATCGTACAACGCTTGGTTAACGGGATTTTTTGAAACGATACCAATTATTCCACACATAAAATTACTCGTAGTTAAACTGCATTAAAATATTTCTTTAAACCAAATAGCCAAGGCTTGAAAATTTTGAATGACCACTGACTCATGCCACCAAACAATTTGATTCAACTTTGGTATTGTTACCAATTGAATTGCGATTAAAACTATAACCGTAACAAATACAACGCCACGTAACAATCCGAATATAACGCCAATAAATCGGTCAGTACCGGATAACCCTGTTCGTTTAACTAATTGACCTGCAAAAAAATTAACGACACCTGACACTATCAGGGTTAACACCAGAAGAACAACTGCGGCGACCAAACCTCGAACAGTAGTATCCGGTATTGCGGTCAAAAATAAATCGGCAAATCCATCTGAAAAAAAGTATGCCACAAATCCTGCCAAAACTAACCCAACTAAAGACAAGGCTTCCTTAACAAAACCTCGAATAATGCTAATTAGAGTAGAAGCAACAATAATTCCCAAAATAACATAATCAACTGTTAACATGTTTTTTACTCTATATTTAATTTAAATTTAATTCGGTTTATTTTTGTATTTCTCAAAAATACTAGCCTTTGTACTTCATTACGATGCCAGTAATTTTCAGATCTATTTTAAGTTGTTTTTGAATTTTTTCTGCCATAACTTTCTTTACTTCAGGACCAACCCTAACCCGATAACTTAGCTCAGATTTCGTTTTTACGGCTTCAACAAAAGCATGAAATTTTTTGTTACGTAATTTATTTTGTAATTTTATTGCATTTTTTTTATTTGAAAAACTACCAACTTGTATAATCCAAGCTGTTGCTCTTAAAGCAGTAACAGTATTTTTTTGAGTTTCAGTTAAAACATCAGTCTGTTTAACTTTAACAGAATCACTTTTTGTATTGGTCTCTGTTGATATTACAGGTTTTACCGTTGTTTCTGGCTTATTAATATTTTCTGATTCGTCAGCTTTTAATTCAACCGTGTTAGAAGTATTTCGTGTTAATTTACCCATTTTATTACTATTGTTAATAACTGCAGGGCTTAACTCATCAACAAGAATTGTTTCAACCGACTTCACTTCAGGCGGTGATATGTTACTACTCAACTTTAAAGGTTTCATATTAGTAATAGACTGATGTCGTTCAGGGATATTACTACTAAATAATGGCATACCATCATCGTCTTCACCATTGAGTAAAATGGGTATAAATATTACTCCAAGAGCAATTAAGACAATCGCCCCAATCATTCTTTGCTTAAATTCACTTTCGTTCATTAAACACCTAGATATATCATCATATAACGTTTATTTCGTGTGTCATTATATCAACTGTTAACTTAATTCCCTAGTTTTAAATAGAACACTTTTAAATTCGTGCAATAGATAAAAGGAACCAAAAATGACAATTTGATCATTTTCCTGACTATCCTTCATAGCCTGTTGATAAGCCTGAGCAGCATTATCAAAAGCATAACATTGAGATTTATCATTAATCCGCTTAATTATTTCAATTATCTTATCTGTCGTAATTGCTCGTTCAATAGGTAAATCAGTAGTATACCAAGTAGGTAATTTTTCAGTAAGAGCTGCCACCATTGCCGGGATATTTTTATCAGCCATCATGCCCGTTACAATTCGAGTCTGACCAGAACAGTTGTTTTCACTTAAATAATTGGCTAACGCACGTGTAGATTGAGCATTGTGTGCCACATCAATAATGGTATTAATTTTACCGGGAATGTTTTCAAGTCTCGCTCTAATCGAACTCGATAAAATACCCTCACGAAATTCATTTTGAGTAATGGGGTAATCTTGGCTTAATAGCTCTAATACCATCATAACTCCCGATATATTATGGTATTGATGGGCACCTTTTAATGGCAAAAAGGGTAATGAATAGCGACTATTAGTGGGACCATGCCAGTCCCACGACGATTCATTTTTAATATAGTTAAAAGTATCATCTATATTATATAACTGTGCATTTATTTTTTGAGCACAACTCGCTATTGATTTTGGCGCATTAACATCACTACACACAACGGCTTTAAATGGACGCATAATACCAGCCTTCTCAATCCCTATTTTTTCTTTATCGGAACCTAACCAAGCTTCATGATCGATATCAATTGCAGTGATGAGAGCAATATCAGCATCAATAATATTCACTGCATCAAGCCGTCCTCCTAAACCCACCTCTAAAATAGCAATATCCAACTCGTGTTCAGCCATTAATAATAATGCAGCTAACGTCCCAAATTCAAAATAAGTTATTGATATCTCAGACTTAGCCTGATCTATTCTTTCAAATACGGAGCATAATTGTTGATCCGTAACTGGAATACCATTTATTTGTATTCGTTCATTGTATTCAAATAGATGTGGTGAGGTGTAGCTAGCAACTTTATAACCTGCGTTACGCAAAATACTGTCTAAGAAACAAATACTCGAACCTTTACCATTGGTTCCAGCGACCGTGATTATTTTTTGTGCTATAGGTTTTGGATTTAATCGTTGGTAGACAGCAAGTACCCGCTCCAACCCCAAATCAATTTCATTGGGATGGCAGGTTTCTTGCCAATCTAACCATTTTGAAAGAGTATTAAATCGCATTTTGCGATAGTGAGTGCTGTTTACAGCATAAAACCTATGCCGAAACTGTTGTGATTTGATTTGTCATCATCGATAGCATACTTGCAATTTTATCGCGCATATCACGTCGATCAATGATCATATCAATAGCACCATGTGATAATAAGAATTCACTACGTTGAAATCCCTCAGGTAGTGTCTCACGTACAGTTTGTTCAATAACACGAGGTCCGGCAAAACCAACTAACGCATTTGGTTCACCAATATTAATGTCACCCAACATTGCAAAACTGGCAGACACACCACCCATGGTTGGATCAGTTAACACCGAAATAAATGGAATTCCGGCAGCCTTTAATTTTGCTAAAATTGCGCTGGTTTTAGCCATTTGCATTAATGAAAATAATGCTTCTTGCATTCTCGCACCACCACTAGCAGAAAAACAAATTAGCGGTATATTATTTTCCAGACAAACATTTGCAGCTCGAATGAAGCGCTCACCAACAACACTACCCATGGAACCACCCATGAACTTAAATTCAAACGCAATAGTGACAACAGACATACCTTTTAAATGCCCTTGAATGGCAATTAATGCATCTTTTTCATTTGTTGCTTTTTGAGCCGCTGATATTCTATCTTTATATTTTTTAATATCTTTAAATTTTAAGATATCAATAGGTGTTAGATTAGAGGCTATTTCTTCCTGATTTTGCTCATCTAAAAACCCTGCGATGCGTCTTCTTGCATTAAGCCGCATGTGGTTATCACATTTTGGACAAACATCCTGATTTCGTTCAAGTTCTGCCCGATATAAAACCGCGCTGCAGCTATTACATTTGGTCCATAAACCCTCAGGTATACTCTTTTTGTTACCCGCTTCAGTTCGAATTTGAGTTGGGAGCAATTTTGTAAACCAATTCATCTTATATCCTTTCTGCGTTCAATATGTTCACTATAGGCCGATCATAACCTGCTTAGAAATAACATCAAGTATTATTATTGATTATCAATAACTTAACTATCTAATGCTTGGCGAACATTGGTTAAAAATTCCACAATTTTGTTAATAATTTTAGTTGGTGACTGTAGGTTGTTTTCAATTAGGTTAATAATTGCACTTCCAATGACCACGGCATCTGCATTTTCTGCTATTTTAGCAGCAGTTGCCGCATCTTTAATGCCAAATCCAACACCTACTGGTAAATTGATGTGTTTGCGAATAGTATCGACACGACTACAAACTTCTTGAACATCAATGTTTGCTGCACCGGTGACACCTTTAATCGAGACATAATACACAAAGCCATTTGCATGTTTGTTGATCATAGTCATGCGCTCTGGGCTTGTCGTAGGCGCAATTAAATAAATAGGGCTTAAGCCTTTAGAATTGCATAGAGCGGTAAAATGCTCAGCTTCTTCTGGTGGTAAATCGACTGTCAACACACCATCGACACCAGAGTCAGTCGCTTCAGTCACAAATCGCTCATACCCCATTACTTCGATAGGATTTAAATATCCCATTAATATAATAGGGGTATTAGAATCTGTTTGTCGAAAGGTACGAACAATTTCGAATACGTCATTTAGGTTCGTGTCATATTCTAAGGCGCGTTCAGTTGCTCGTTGTATAACAGGACCATCCGCCATTGGATCTGAAAAAGGCACACCCAGTTCGATAATATTGGCTCCGGCTTCAACCATCGCGTGCATTAAGGGTAAGGTTAAATCTAATGTTGGATCGCCAGCGGCAATATACGGCACTAAAGCAGTTTTGCCCTGTTGTTTTAAATTTGAAAAGCACGACTCAATACGTTTCAATTCTGTCATAAGTCGATTCCTTCGTACTCAGCTACAGTATGGATATCTTTGTCGCCACGGCCTGATAAATTAACAATAATGATTTCATCCTTTTTCATGGTTTTAGCAAGCTTGGTGGTATAAGCCAACGCATGACTGGATTCCAACGCGGGTAAAATACCTTCAAGTAAGGTTAAATCATGAAAGCCTTGCAGTGCTTCTTTATCCGTCACTGAAACATAATTTGCTCTACCACAATCTTTTAACCAAGCATGTTCCGGCCCAACACCAGGGTAATCCAAACCGGCTGAGATCGAATGGGTTGGAATTATTTGACCATTGTCATCTTCAATAAGATAAGTTCGATTACCGTGTAATACACCAGGTCGCCCAGCACACAGTGCAGCAGCATGATTACCGGTATCAATACCTTCTCCACCAGCTTCAACGCCATAGAGGGCAACGGATGCATCTTTTATAAAAGGATAAAATAAACCAATTGCATTTGAACCACCACCAATGCAAGCAACTAGAGCATTGGGTAATGTTCCAGCTTGTTCCATTAACTGTGACTTTGCTTCACGACCAATAATAGCTTGAAAATCACGTACCATCGCAGGATAGGGGTGAGGTCCGGCAACCGTACCAATAATATAAAATGTATTATCAACATTGGCTACCCAATCACGCATGGCTTCATTTAAAGCATCTTTAAGTGTTTTTGATCCAGACTCAACAGAAACCACTTTTGCACCGAGCAATTTCATGCGATACACATTTAGCGCTTGACGACGAATGTCTTCAGCCCCCATATATATGACGCATTCTAAACCGAGTCTAGTTGCAACTGTAGCAGTAGCCACGCCGTGTTGACCTGCACCCGTTTCAGCTATAATTCTGGTTTTACCCAAACGTTTAGCGAGCAGTGCTTGCCCTATTGTATTATTAACTTTATGCGCACCCGTGTGATTTAAGTCTTCCCGCTTTAAATATATCTGCGCACCACCAACAATCTCAGTCCAGCGTTTTGCAAAATAAAGTGGCGATGGCCGTCCAACATAGTGTTGTAGTTCAAAGTCTAATTCTTTTAAAAACTCCGGATCTTGAAGATAGTGTTCGTATATTTTCTTTAATTCATCAAGTGGCCCCATTAATGTTTCAGCCACAAACAAACCACCATAATCACCAAAATGGCCTTTGTCATCCGGTAGTTGGTAATCTTTAATTAACTTATTAAAATTATTTTGATCCAAGCAAATTCACCTCATTCATAAACCGCTGCATTTTCACGTTATCTTTTATTCCCTTACTGGCTTCAATACCACTGCTAACGTCAACAGCGTAAGGATTGGTTTTTAATATCGCTTCAGTTACATTATCGATATTGAGGCCGCCAGCCAAGATTATTGGCATGGTGCAACTATCAGGGACACGAGACCAGTCAAATTTTTCACCGGTACCGCCTGCATATTTATCGTGATAACTATCAAGTAAAATACCAGAGGCGCTAGTATACCTTCCAATTTCGGTTAACACATCTACATTTGGAGCCATTCTGACCGCTTTCATGTACGGAAGTACAAAGCTATTGCAAAATGTCTCCGATTCATCACCGTGAAATTGCAGCATATTTAACGCAACTTTAGCAGTCACTTGTGCAACATAGTCAGCCGTTGGATTGACAAACAAACCAATAACAGAAATAAACGGGGGTAAAACTGCAATAATTTTAGTTGCTTGCTCAATATCAACACAACGCGGACTTTTGGCATAAAATACTAAACCAATCGCATCAATGGCCAAACTTGCTGCAAATTGTGCATTTTCGGTAGTGGTTATGCCACAATATTTCACACGCACTCGAGTTTTCATAGGCTTATATATTAAAATTAATTACCAAATAGAGGCACAACTAGAAATTTGAGGTAATTCAAATTTATCTGGGTATTGAACAGAGGTCAAGTATAAGCCATCCGGAGATGCGGTCACACCCTTATGTTGCCGGTCTTGTAATTGTAAAATTTCATTCGCCCATTCTGGTTTTTTTTGAGCACTGCCTATCTCCATCAATACTCCTGATATATTACGTACCATATGGTGTAAAAAGGCATTTGCAGTGTACTCAATGACAACAAAGTTATCTTTTCGAATAACATCAATTTTATGCATGGTACGAATAGGTGTTTTTGACTGACAATGTTTTGCTCTATAAGCGTTAAAATTATGTTTACCGATTAAATAATTTGCAGCTTGTTGCATTAACGTAATGTCCAGCGGTTGATATTCATGTGTCACTAACTTATGAAAAAAACCCGGACGAACTACTCGATTTAAAATAACATATTGATAAGTCCGCTGAGTTGCTGAAAACCGTGCATGAAACTCTTCATCAGTTTCTTGTGCCCATATAATCCTAATATCAAAAGGTAAATGGGTATTTGCTCCTAACATCCAGGATTTAGTTGCTCGATTAATACCAGTATCAAAATGAACAACTTGCTCCATAGCATGAACACCAGCGTCGGTTCGTCCAGCACACACTACCTTAATATCAACATTTGCAACTGATGATAATGCCGCTTCAACATGATATTGAATTGAAGGACTGTGTTTTTGTGTTTGCCAGCCACTATAAGAGCTACCATTATATTCAATTCCTAATGCAATTCTCATGTATAACCTACGACCATTTATGTAACCAATTGAGTGAATATAATATCACTAATATAAAATAAGCCAACAGTGAAGACTAAATAGCTCCATTGGTAATACCGCGGTAATTTTATGCTCTCAAATTTGATTTTTTTGCAATCACTAGTTTCAGCTAAACGGTAAATTTGGCTGACAATATTACTCAAGGTTGACACTATTTTCTTAATTTTAGACTTTTCTTGGTTTACAGTATTTTTAGTACTAATAATCGTTGGAATACTCTCAGTAAACTCAATTATTAAAAATAAACGAACTGCGAATCTTTCAGAAGAAAAACCAAAAACATGCAAGGGATTAGATAAGTAAATTAATGACGCAATTAATTCTGACCGTGGAATCGAGATGATAAAAATTATTACAGCAATAACAATTAATACTAATGCTGTGATTTTAATTAATGAAACATAAATTCCATAAAACTCTGAAACACCGGAAATGTCGTTTGGAGATGAAATATAAAATAATATCAATATCGAAAGATAAAACCACTTTAGTCGCCAGATCATTTTGCCCATTAATTTCAAATAATATTTAGTCTGAAATAAACAAGCGCCAAATAAAATAAACCCGGCCAAGATAAGTTGACCAGGTTTATTTTGAACTATAAAGTAAGTAAAGATAAGAAAAACACTTATCCGGATTACGGGATGCATAGACTATCCCCAACCAAATACATTTCTGTCACTAATTAAAACGTTAATAAATTAGACAATCTGATGAATCAATTCTTGTGCTTCTTGTTTTTGAGAGTCATTACCTTCATCTATCACTTCATCTAAAATACTTCGAGCACCGTTTGAATCACCCATATCAATATAAGCTTTAGCAAGATCTAATTTAGTACCAACTTCATCCATACCCGAACTTAGTTCTAATTCCTCACCAACATCCAAACTTAGGTCGTTATCTGCAGGTAGATCAAAATCTAATCCGGATGCATCAATCTCAGTTGTTGAATCATTAAGACTAGAACTCTCATCTAATCCTAAATCCATTAATTCACTTTCTGATTCAATATTAGAATCTAAAGAAGGAGACGGATCAAGACTAGAACCTAGATCAAATTCCATGCTACCACTACCTGCAGCATTCATTTCTTCTGTCGCATCATTTGAATCAAGATCAAAATCCAATGAGTTATCACTGGCACCAAGATCTTCTTTAGTGTCCAAGTTTAAGTCAAATTCCAAGCCTGAAGATTCTTCTTTCTCGATGTCTCTATTCAGATCACCGGTAGTATCAATACCTAAATCAAAATTGTAATCACCAGCCGTGTCAGTATCTGCTGCTATATTTGTTTCTTCAGTACCAGTTGATGAAAGATCCACTGAATCAAAAACGCCAGTATCCAAACCAATATCCATAACATCACTTTTGCTCATTGAAGCACTGCTAACATTCATGCCATCTTCAGGTGGAGTTCCGCCACTAAATATTGGGTTGTCAGGCGCTATTTCAGCTCCCATTGACAACACTTTTTCCCACATAGGATCAGCACCTGCATTACCACCCAAAGAAGCATAGAACTCTTCTGAAGTTGATTCAAAAGCTTCTTTGTTCTTAGTCGTATAATAAAGTTCGATTAATTTTAATTTTAATTCACTTCGATTCGGATCAGATTTAATGGCATCTTGTAATCGTTCTTCTGCTGCTTCATAACGACCATAGGCCATAAACACATCAGCTTCGGTTAATGGATCCACTTCATTATCTTCTTCAATAGCATTCATGCCGCTAATTGCAAAATCACTCAAGAATGAAGATTCTTCTGAACTAGTACTATCCACTCCGCCTGATTCTGGACCTGAGGGAACGTCCGCAGAAGCGGAGAAGCTTGAAATAGTCTGATCGTTGTCCTCACTGCCCAATAAAATACTTTCATTTGAACCGTCTTGGTTTGCCTTTTTGCGTTTAATCATCACAACTGCAAGAGCAACTAGTACTAAGGCAGCTATTGCACCACCAATATAAACAATATTACCAAACAGTGCGGCAAGCAGGCCGGAAACCATACCCATTAAACTCGCCATTATTCCTGCACTTTCAGCCTCGTCTAAAGCTGGTGTTTGTTCTTGAGGTGCAGCAACTTCTTGTTCCGGCGTTGGTTCCACCATTGTTTCTTGTTGCGTTTCATCAGTAATTTGAGTTTCTTCTAAAATCTGTTCTTGACTGATTTCTTCAGGCTCGCCGACATCTTCTGGATTGGACTGGGCTAATTGCGCTTCTTCAACAACAGGTTCTTCTGCAGCAACTTCAGCTTGCTCGGTAACCGCTGCATTACGTTCATTTATTTCGTGCAGTTGCTGTTGTAACGCAGCTAACTCGTCATCTTCAACTGTTAACATACGTTGCATGGAGTTTATTTCATCTTCCAAATCAAGTAATTTCTTACTAAGTTCTGGATTTGATGAACCTGATTCGCTGGCTTCAGAGATGGCACGTTTTAAATCATCACGTAAAATGGCCAAATCAGATAACGTTTGAGCATCGGTTGAATCATCAAGTCCGGTCGACAACTCTGGATCGGTGCTTTCAGGCGTAATTAAGGTTAACTCACTAGCATCGGGTTCTTCTACAACTGCTTCTGTATCCGTAAAAGAGACATCTGAAGTATCAACAGCCTGAGTTTCAACATTAGAGGCAATATCTTGTCTAAAACTTTGCCATT
>CAYQUC010000061.1:0-20232 GCA_964420605.1 uncultured Thioalkalispiraceae bacterium
GGGATATATACGTGTGTCATCAGCAATAACAGCATCACAACCGATATAACAACCAGCTCCAATAATAACGTTTTTACCAATAATCGCATTGTCATCGATAACACTATTTGCGCCTACACTACAGCTAGGATCAAGTTTAGCGGTTTGCGCAACTACAGCACTGCTGTGAATTTCATTTGATGCTTTTGCAAGTGGATGCAGCAATGTCGCAATTTTCGCATAAGCCAGCTGTGGGTCGATTACGGTAATACAGTTTCTCGAGAATTCGCCCTTGTCACTGTCTTTTAAAATAATTGCACTTGCTGCGCAATTATTTAATTGTTTTTTAAATTTACTATTGGACAAAAAACTTATTTGCCCCTCTGTTGCAGCAGATAATGTCGCAACAGAGTTTATTAAACAGCTATTGTCCCCAATAACAACGCCATCAACAAGTTTTGAAAGTTCTAAAAGACTGACGCTCACTCGATTATCCTTAAATTAATACTAAACTATTTTTGGTGTATAAATTAAATATTTGATTCCTGAATTCAGATTATTTAGTTTTTTTATATTGTTTTTTTAATAATTTTAAAACTTTAGCAGTTACATCAACTCTTTTATTTGCAAATAATACTGCTTCACCAAATATTGCATCGTAATTATTACTTTTTGCGTATTTCACAATAGTTCTAAATACAAGCTTTTGTAATTTATTTAACTCATCATTTCTTTTTATATTTAAATCTTCATTAAACTCTTGTTTTGCACGTTTAATATCACGTTGCAATATAAAAATAGCTCTTTCTTTTTTTACTTTATCATCCCTGCTAATAAAAGATACATTCTTACTAAACTCGTTCTCGAGCTTTGTTAATTTTTTTTGATTTTTGGCAATCGCCTTTTCTCTTGGTGCAAATACATTTTGTAATTTCTCTCTTGCAGAATCAGCTTGTGGCGCATCGCGCATAACCGAAGAGATATCCACAAAACCAATTTTTAATTCCGCAGCAGATAGCCCAACTGAGCTAGCAAACAAAAATAAAAATAAAAATATTCGGTTATATTTTACTGTCATTTTCACCACCTAAAAAGCTGAGCCTAGTGTAAATTGGAATGATTGTAAATCATCGCCCGGTTGTTCATCAATAGCCGCTGCAAGACTAAATCTCAAAATACCAATGGGTGCTAACCAAATTGCAGAAACACCATACGAAGACCGTACTTCTCCAAGTTCAACAGGATCATCTTTTCCATAGACAAACCCCGAATCAATGAATAAACTAAATCGAAAGCCTGAAGCCGTGTTACCATCCGAGCTTGGTAATACTAACTCAATATTGGATAATATTCTTTTATTACCACCAATTGGTCGACCAAGCTCTTTAGTACTAACACTACCAATACTACCTGAATTATAGCCACGAACTGAGCGACTACCACCTACAAAATAATTTTTATACGGTGGTAATGTTGATGTTCCACCATATCCGTCACCGCCTGCTAATTCTAAATTAGCCATGATTGTCCAATCAGACCAAAGCGTAAAAAAATGTCTGGTTTCAAACCGAACTTTATAATACTCAAGATCACCACCCGGTACGGCCACTTCAGTAGTAACACGCGTTTTGTGACCTTTAGTAGCAAATAAACTACGATCACGATTATCAATTTGCCAAGCGGTTGATAACGTAATGGTATCGAACTTAGTACCATTTTCATTTGTAAAGTCGACAATCGACGGTACTGTATCAGACCCTGTAATTAATTCTGTTTCTTCATATCCTAACGAGAAATTCATAAATTGATTTTCAGTTAATGGAATACCGTAACTCAGACTTCCACCAACACTATTGGTATTATAATTAACAATATTAATTTGCCTGGTATCGATACTTCTCGAGAACAATGTAAATCCACGACTAACACCATCTAAAGTATAATAAGGATTATTAATACTTAAACGATACGATTTAGTCACCTGACTATTATCAATATTTATGGCAACACGTTTTCCTGTACCAACAAAATTATCTTGTGATAAACCAAAATTTAAAATAACTCCTTGAGTATCAGAGAAACCCAAACCAGCAGTAATTTGCCCAGTTGGTCGCTCACTGACGGTATAATTTACATCGACTTGATCATTTGTGCCTGCAACTGGTGGTGTTTCAACGTTTACTCTTTCAAAGAAACCCAATCTATTTAAGCGGGTTCTAGATTGAGCCACTTTATCGGTCGATAACCAACCATTTTCCATTTGACGTACTTCACGTCGAACTACTTCATCTTTAGTTTTTGTGTTACCACTGATATTAACGCGTCGAACGTAAACTCGTCGCCCTTGATCAACATATAAATTTAATGCCACCGTTTTAGAATCTTCATCAATATCAGGAATAACATTTACATTTGAAAATGCATAGCCTAATGCAGATAAACGATTCGTTATATTACTACGACTGATGGAAGTCTTTTTTCGAGAAAAAACATCATTCACACTAATAGGAACAAGATTTCGAATAACGCTGTCGTTAATTGCATATTCACCTATAATTTTTACTTCTCGAATAGTGTAGGGTGCGCCTTCAGTGACATTAATCGTAATATAAATATCTTGTTTATCGGGAGATATAGACACTTGAGTAGAGTTTATAGCAAAATTAATGTAACCCCGATCAAGATAATACGATTTTAACTTTTCGAGATCACCTGATAATAGTTGTTTTGAGTACTGCTTTCTTCCACCAAAAAATCCAGTACCGGCTGATTCAAAAACATTAAGTAACTCTAAATTCTTAAAAATTTTATTACCGACAATATTAATTGCATGAATTTCAGCAGAATCCCCTTCTGCTATTTTAATTTCGACATCAACCCTATTTCGTTCTAAAACAGTAATTTCAGTGTCCACTTTTACACTGTACTTACCAAGGCTGTAATATTGTCGTTTAAGTTCTTGTTTCATTCTTTCTAATACAGAAGGATCATAAACTCGACCTTTTATTAAGCCTATTTGTTTTAACACGCTTTCCAGTGAATCAGTTTGAATATCATCATTACCTTCAAACTTAATTTCGGCTATAGCAGGGCGCTCTGCTACAAAAATAACCAGAACATCTCCTTCGCGTTCAAAGTGTATATCTTTAAAAGATCCAGTTTTATACAAAGCCTTAATAGCTTGACTACTTAATTTACTAGTAAAATTATCACCAACTTTAATTGGTAAATAATTAAAAACCGTACCTAAAGAGATCCGTTGCAGGCCTTCCAGACGAATATCACGCACCTTAAACTCTTCAAATGAATACACATTCGAACATGACAAAACCCCTAAAACCAGTAAACTTATTTTTTTAAACTTAAACATATTCTTATTACAACTACCTAAATAAACCTAATATATCATTATAAATAGCAACACTCATAAGCATTGCCAATATTATAATCCCAATACGTTGACCGACCATTTCAAAATTTTCTGAAACTGGGCTGCCTTTAACCATTTCAATTAAATAATTAAAGAGATGCCCACCGTCTAAAATTGGAATTGGAAATAAGTTAATTAAACCTAAACTAATACTAACAACAGCCAAAAAACTAACAAAAGTTGAAAAACCCGCACTTGCCGTGATTCCAGCATATTTCGCTATTGTTATTGGACCACTTATTTTATTAACTGAGACTGAACCACTTAACATTTTACCAAAAGTACTTAACATAAGCTTGGTATTTACCCATACTTTACTAATCGCTTCGGGTACTGCTTGTAATGGAGAATATTGATAATCGACTTTCATCTCATCAGGATAAACACCCGTATCTACCGGTCCCAATCCAATTCGTCCAACAACCTTACCATTTTCAATTTCTTCATTAGGAGTAACAATTAACGCCACTTCCTGTGAATTTCTTTTTACCAAAAAAGTAAGCTTTTGACCCGCTCTGGAACTAACATATCGTATTAATTTATTCGAGCTATCTATATCTATATTATCAACCTTTAAAATAATGTCATCTATTTTAAAGCCAGCTTTAATCGCAGGCTTACCCGCTATTAACCGAACAACTTTAGGGGGGCCCTCAGGTCGCCAAGGATAAATACCGACCGCTTTGTAATAATTTGTTAAGGCATCATCAGGATCTATATTTTGAAAATTTAATGTGTATTCAGATACGATGCCATCACTACCCTTGGCTTTTATATTAATCGTTGATTGATCCAACAATGCAGGTAACATCGAGCTTATCGCGACACTGATAACAGGGGTTTGTTCACCATCAACCGAGACTATTTCTAAACCTTTCTTTAATCCAGCTCTTTGTGCTGGAGAATCAGGTACTATTTCACCTATAATTGGTTTTAAATCCGTCACACTCACAACAAACATTAACCAGTACGCAAAAACTGCAAAAATAAAATTAAATGCAGGTCCGGCGAAAACGACTGCGAACCGTTTAAAAACACTTTGCCGATTAAACGCTCGATGTACTTCAGTCGATGCAACATCAGATTCTCGTTCATCAAGCATTTTTACATAGCCACCCAAAGGTATCGCTGCGAAAACAAACTCTATATTATCTTTACCAAATTTTCTTACAAATAATGGTTTTCCAAAACCAATCGAAAAACGTAATACTTTAATTCCAAGTTTTCTAGCAACCCAAAAATGACCAAACTCATGAAATGCAATTAAAATTGTAATGGCTATAATAAAATAAAATAAATTACTAATAATATCTAACATGTCATTAGCCAACCTTTTTGATATCTAAATTTATAAAATCAATCGCTCGTTTACGCGCCCGATGATCGCAATCAACAATTTCTTCAATACTATTAGCATGAACAATTTCTTCAGCTTGTAAAACACTATCGACGACTTTGGGAATATCAATAAATCGAATTTTTGACATTAAAAATTCCTCTACTGCAATTTCATTTGCTGCATTTAAAACCGTACAAGCTGTACCACCCGCTTCCATAGCATCTCGTGCTAATCTTAGGCATGGAAAACGATTTTCATCTGGCGCTTCAAAATCCAATCGAGCTAAAGCGATTATATCTAAGTCGGCAACTCCCGAACTAATTCTCTTTGGCCATGCTAATGCATTTGCAATTGGCGTTCGCATATCGGGGTGTCCCAATTGGGCTAATACCGAACCATCTTTATACTGTACCATGGAGTGAATAACGCTTTGAGGATGTACCACAACTTCAATTTGATCTGACGTTGCTTGAAACAACCATTTAGCTTCTATAATTTCTAAACCTTTATTCATCATGGTTGCAGAATCAACTGATATTTTTCTACCCATGCTCCAATTCGGATGCGCACAAGCTTGGTCTGGAGTAATGCTATTTAACTCTTCAGTAGGAATATTTCGAAAGGGTCCTCCTGAACCAGTTAAATAAATTTTATTTACACCAATATTATTTAAACCAGTTGAAAGATCATTAGGCAAACACTGAAAAATTGCATTGTGTTCACTATCAATGGGTAACAGTACAGCACCATGTTGTTTGATTTCATTCATAAAGAGTTCACCAGACATTACCAGCGCTTCTTTATTTGCTAATAGAATGTGCTTTCCTGATCGTGCAGCCGCTAATGATGACTGTAATCCCGCAGCACCCACAATGGCTGCCATGACATATTTAACGTCGTCTAATGCAGCAACTTTATCTAAAGCATCATGACCAATTAATACTTCTATATCTAATTTAGCTTCTGTTATTTTAGATTGTAATTGTTTGGCCGCATTACACTCCACCATAACAGCAAAACGAGGTTTAAACTCAATACATTGATTGAATAACCGTTCAACCTGACTATGCGCGGTAAGTGCAATGACGTGATAACTCTCTGCATTACAACGAATGACCTCTAAAGTACTTAAGCCGATTGAACCGGTAGAACCTAAAATAGTAATACCGTGACTGTTGACCATTATGTCTGAATTCATCCAGGAATACCCATCACCATCAAACATAATAAAAATATTGGGGCTGCGGCTGTTAAACTATCAATTCGATCAAGAATACCGCCATGTCCTGGTAAAATATTTGAACTGTCTTTTCTATCCGCTTCGCGCTTATATCGGCTCTCTAAAAGATCGCCTAATATTGAGAATAACACAGTAGCCATGGACAAGATAACGATTGCAAAAGCTTGAACTGTAGGGAATCCATCCTTTATTGTAACTAGTACGGTATAGATAGAACTTGCTATTATTGCGCCCCACACGCCTTCCCATGATTTACCTGGACTAACTCTCATGGCCAGTTTCGTTTTACCCCATTTTTTTCCAGTAAAGTAAGCAGCACTATCTGCAACCCATAAAAGAAGGAGCAATCCAAATAAATAACCAGGACCATACCTGTCATCATTACGTAATACGATGATGGAAATAAAAGGTACAATAATAATTAAAACGCCCATTAATCCGTGTCGTGCTTTAAATGTTAATTTTGGATAGGTCATTCCGGCATAACCCAGCACATAGTAAAACATCATTAGCCAAACGATGAAAGATAGCCCTAAAATTAATAGCAACAAATTATAGTTTGGTGCAATAACTAATAGACCAACAACCATTAATACCGTAATAAATGCAATATAAATGGCCTGACTTAATATAGTTTTTAAACCAATTAATCTTGCCCATTCCCATGAAGCCAATATAAAAATGAATCCAGTAAATAAAGTGAAATATGTATTTGGTAATTTAAAGATTGCCAATATTACTAATGGTGCAAGAATTACCGCTGTTAAAATACGTAACTTAAGCATTTTTAATTTTTTCTACCTGTTCGCCAGTATGACCAAAGCGTCGTTGCCTTGTCATGTAATCTTGAATTGCCTTTTCCATTTCATCTTCATTAAAATCAGGCCAAAGCGTGTTTGTAAAATATAATTCCGAATAAGCTAATTGCCATAATAAAAAATTACTTATTCGTTGTTCACCACCGGTACGAATAAACAAATCAGGTTCAGGTAAGGAACTCAAACTCATGTATTGCGATATACTCTCTTCTGTAATACTGTCTTTCGATAACACACCGTTATCAATATCCGTGATGATAGTTTTCATAGCATTTGTAATATCCCAACGGCCACCATAATTTGCAGCGATTGATAAAACTAAACCTTCATTTGATTGAGTTAATTTTTCAGATGATTTAATTTTATTTTGTAGTTTTTCTGAAAAATTAGAACGATTGCCAATAAATTGCATACGCACATTATTTTCATTTAAACTTTTCACTTCTTTTTCTAAGGAGGTAAAAAACAATTCCATTAATGCGCTAACTTCGGATTTTGGCCGTTTCCAATTTTCACTTGAAAATGCAAATATTGTTAATGCTTTAATTGAATGTTTTGCGCAATACTGCACAATATCACGCACAACTTTTACGCCACTACGATGCCCTGCAACTCTTGGTAATAATCGTTTTCGAGCCCAACGACCGTTACCATCCATAATAATCGCGATGTGCTTTGGAAGGTCACCATGAACAGTTTCGTTATTTTCTGAGTGGCTGATATTCGTCATACCATATCCATGGATCAGTTAAGTTAATTGTGTTTGTATTATAATTTTATTTTAGATTTCCATTAAATCTTTTTCTTTAGCATCCAAATGCTTATCAACTGCTGATATATATTTATCAGTCAGTTTTTGTGCACTGTCCTGAGCCTTTCGGTCATCATCTTCAGTGATATCTTTATCTTTTAACAAAGACTTAAAGTCGCTGATTGCATCACGCCTAATATTTCGAATCGCAACACGTCCACCTTCACCTTCTTGTCGGACGATTTTTATCATATCTTTACGTCGTTCTTCAGTTAACGGTGGTAATGGTATTCGAATAATATCGCCGGCCGTCGCTGGATTTAAACCCAATTTTGAATTCATTATTGCTTTTTCAACGACAGAAACAAGCGCTTTTTCCCAAACTGAAATAGATAATGTTCGAGAATCTTGAACTGATATATTCGCCACCTGACTCAACGGTACTTGAGAGCCATAATAATCAACCGTAATATGATCTAACAAACTCGGATGTGCACGCCCAGTACGTACCTTGGTTAATTCTTGTCGTAAAGATTCTACACTCTTATTCATGCGTGTATCAGCATCATCTAAAATTTCATCTATCATTACATCACCTACTTAACTATCGTGCCGATACTTTCACCGGCTATAATTCGCATCAAAATGCCGTCTTCGTTCATATCGAAAACTCGAATGGGTATATTATTATCTCGACACAACACTATTGCCGTTGTATCCATTACAGCTAATTTATCTTGAATAACCTGGTCATACGACAACTCATCATATCGAGTAGCTGATTTATCCAATTTAGGATCAGCTGAATACACGCCATCCACATTCGTTCCTTTCAAAACAATATCAGCATGAATTTCAATGCCGCGTAAACTAGCCGCAGTATCCGTGGTAAAAAATGGATTGCCCGTCCCCGCTGCAAAAATAACAACTCGAGACTTTTCTAAATGCCGAATTGCTTTTCGACGAATATAATCTTCACAAACTTGATGAATTGGAAGTGCTGACATTACACGCACTTCCAAGCTTTCATGCTCTAGACCATCTTGTAGTGCTAGAGCATTAATAACAGTAGCAAGCATTCCCATGTGGTCGGCACTGGCTCGGTCCATACCTTCGGTGGCTAAACTAACACCACGAAAAATATTACCACCACCAATCACTAAAGCAACCTGAATCCCAGACTCTACTAATTGTGAAACATCAGCAGCAATTTTTTTTATTACGGCAGAGTCTATACCAAACTCGCCGTCACCCATTAAGGCTTCACCACTTAATTTTAGTAATATCCGTTGGTATTTTGGTTTACTCACAGGAATCCTTATTTTGATTGTTAATTACCTTTCGCTTGAGCCATTACTTCTTCAGCAAAATTATCAACTTTCTTTTCTATACCATCACCTAACTCAAAACGAACAAAAGAGTTAACTGTCGTTTTTGCAGACTCAAGTAATTTTTCAATTGTTTGATCAGGGTCTTTTACAAATGGTTGACCTAACAATGTTACTTCTTTTAAATACTTATTAATTTTACCTTCAACCATTTTTTCAATGATATTGTCCGGTTTACCACTACTAGCGGCTTCTGCGGAAAAAATATCTCTTTCTCGATCAAGTATTTTTGAGTCAACTTGATCAGCACTGACACAAATAGGTTTACTTGCAGCAATATGCATCGCGATATCTTTAGCTAATTCAAGGTTATCAGTACTTGCGCTAACCACAACACCAATACGGTTGCCATGACTATAACTACCTAGAACACCATCACTAGACACTAATTCAAAACGACGAACACTGATGTTCTCACCGATTTTGGATATTAATGTTTTGCGAGTTTCTTCTACAGAAGTGCCTGATGCTAAATTCAAGTTATTTAGGGCATCAACACTTTCGGGTTTATTTGCCAATGCACATAACGCAACTTCGTCAGCAAATCCACTGAAATTTTCGTCTTTAGCAGCGAAGTCAGTTTCGCAATTAATTTCAATGATAACAGCAGATTTATTATCATCACTGAGTTTAATAACAATTTTACCTTCAGCAGCAACACGGCCGCTCTTCTTATCCGCTTTTGCTTGACCGGTTTTTCGTAAATGATCAATCGCAGCTTCCATATCACCATTAACTTCTGTTAATGCTTTCTTACATTCCATCATACCTGAGCCTGTACGCTCACGTAATTCTTTTACTTGTGCAGCAGTAATAGCCATGATGCTATAACCTCTCGTAATTTTTTAAAATAAATAAGTTTTTAACTATTAGATAAGTACATACGCAACAACAAAAGTTGCGCGTATGACTATCGATAAATAATCAATTATTCAGAAGTACTTTCTGTTTTTGATTTGTCATCTGTTGCTGATTCATCACTTTTTACCGAATCTTCTTTAACGTCAGCTTTTTTTACTTTTTTCTTTTCTTTTTTTACTGTTGTATCAAGTTCAACAAAATCATCAGCAGAACCTGCTCCAGGAACCGATACTGATTCACGGCCATTAATGACTGCATCTGCCGCACCTTTGGTATATAAGGTGATTGCGCGAATTGCATCATCATTTCCCGGAATTAAATAATCAACACCATTAGGGCTATTGTTGGTATCAACAATGCCAATAACCGGAATACCAAGCTTAATCGCTTCCGTAATTGCGATTTTTTCGTGACCAACATCAACCACAAAAATCACATCAGGTAGTCCAGCCATATCTTTAATACCGCCAAGACTTCGATCTAATTTAATTTGTTCACGAGTGAGCGTTAAAACTTCTTTTTTACTCATACGTTCAAAAGTACCATCGGTTTCCATGGCTTCTAGTTCTTTTAAACGTTTAATTGATTGCTTCACTGTTTTATAATTCGTTAACATGCCACCTAACCAACGATGGTTAACATAGGGCATATCACATCGTTCAGCTTGTTCTTTAATAACATCCTGAGCAGAACGTTTTGTTCCAACGAATAACACTTTACCGCGTTTAGAAATCATTGAACCAATAAAGTTCATGGCATCCTGATACATCGGTAAGGTTTTTTCTAAATTAATAATATGGATTTTATTACGATCACCAAAGATAAATGGTGCCATTTTTGGATTCCAGAAACGTGTTTGATGACCAAAATGGACACCCGCTTCTAGCATCTGACGCATAGTAACATCAGTCATTTTACTTCTCCTAACTTGGGTTTAACCACCACACGATGAATATGCTACTTTTAATGTATTAATATTAAAAGAACCCTAAACGTTAAACCACCACCGTGTGTGCGAATTTACTCAATTTCTTGAGCATTTATGTATTTTACATATTCTACAAACAATTATTAAATATGCGCGCGTTTTATACCATATTTAGGCATTTTCAACAATGACTCTATCTCTAACTTGCTGATTTACTGCAAACAAGACTAAAATAAGATAAAAAAATCTAATTAAACTATCTTAAAGTGACAAATATGGCTATTAGCATTAAATCCCCAGAAGAAATCGAGAAAATGCGTATCGCAGGTAAACTTGCAGCCGACGTTCTTGAAATGATTGAACCCCATGTAAAGGCTGGAATTACAACTGACGAACTTGATACAATTTGCCACGATTATATTGTAGATGTGCAACAAGCAATTCCCGCACCACTGAATTACCATGGTTTTCCTAAGTCTATTTGCACCTCGGTCAACCATGTTGTGTGTCATGGGATTCCAGCCAATAAACGATTGAAAAATAATGACATTATCAATATCGATATCACTGTAATAAAAGACAAATACCATGGTGACACTAGTAAAATGTTCTTCATTGGCGAACCATCAATTCAAGCTAAACGCATTGTACAAATAAGCCAAGATTGCCTACGCCTCGGAATTGAGCAAGTAAAAGCCGGCGCACAGCTTGGTAACATTGGTCATGTTATTCAGAGCTATGCCGAATCCCAACAATGTTCAGTCGTGAGAGAATATTGTGGTCATGGTATCGGAGCGGTATTCCATGAAGATCCCCAAGTTCTCCACTATGGCACAGCAGGAACCGGCGACACACTCGAAGCCGGCATGATATTTACGATTGAACCCATGATTAATATTGGCAAACGTAATGTAAAACTGCTCAAAGATAAATGGACCGTTGTCACTAAAGATCGAACACTTTCTGCACAATGGGAACATACGATATTAGTCACCGAAACCGGTTATGAAGTTTTAACTAAACGCACTGAGGAAAGTTTTTAATTAATGTTAAATGATCCAGAATTACTTAACTCGGTAACAATTGATGATGAACACCTTAATGGTGACTATCCTCTTAAGCCTTTTGCAACATCATTAAAAAATGCCAGCGCAATATTAAATGAGCGCTTTCAAGCTGGTCGCTCCGCGAATGAATTAATTCACGCACGTGCAGCTGTTATTGATTATTTACTAATCAAAGCTTGGCAATTTTTTATAAAAAATGATTCAAACTGTTGTTTAGTCGCCGTTGGTGGTTATGGCCGTAGCGAACTTCATCCATTCTCCGATATTGATATTATGATTATCGTCGGTAATATTAAAAATATTCCCAAAGATTCCATTGGAAAATTTATCACTTTTTTATGGGATCTGCATTTAGATATTGGTCATAGTGTCAGAACCCCTGCTGAATGTGCGACAGAGGCAAAAAAAGACATCACCATTGCCACGAACGTGCAGGAATCAAGATTATTAGTCGGTAAACAAAATCTATTTGAAAAACAAAAAAAATTATGCTCACCCAATAAAATTTGGAATAGTAAAGATTTCTTTGATGCAAAATGGGAAGAACAACAATCTAGACATGCAAAATTTAATGATACGGCTTACAACCTGGAACCCAACATAAAAGAAGGCCCTGGCGGCTTGCGCGACATACAAACAATTTCGTGGGTTACTAAAAGACATTTTGACTCAGAGAATCCTGAGCAGTTAGTTGAAATTGGCTTTTTAACATCACAGGAACTAACCACCTTAATTACCGGCCAATCATTTTTATGGAAAATACGGTATGGTTTACACCAAATTGCGGATAGACGAGAGGATCGTTTATTGTTTGATTTTCAAAGAGTGCTTGCAACTCAATTTGGCTATCGAGATGATAAAAATAAATTAGCCGTTGAACATTTTATGAAAGATTATTATCGAACAGTTATGGAGTTGAGTCGATTAAATGAAATGTTACTACAATTATTCCAAGAAGATATAGTATTCAAAAAGAAAAAATCTACAGTTATTAAATTAAATTCCAGATTTAATATTAGAAATGGCTTTATTGAAACAGCAAATGAACAAGTATTTGTTAACTACCCTTTCGCGTTACTTGAAATTTTTCTGATTCAAGCACAACATCCTGAGTTAACAGGGGTTCGAGCAAATACAATTAGAACGATTAGAGAAAATTTGTATTTAATTGATAGTAGTTTCCGAAACGATGTACGTAATAAAATGTTATTCATGGACATTCTTCGCCAGCGTGCTGGTGTTACCCACGAATTACGACGCATGAATACTTATGGTATTTTAGCCGCTTACTTACCTGCATTTAATGAAATTGTAGGACAAATGCAACATGACTTATTTCACGTTTATACCGTTGATCAACACACTTTATTTGTGATTCGAAACATTCGACGTTACACAGTTCAAGAGTTTTCAAATGAGTTTCCGCTATGTAGTAGTATTATAAAAAACCTAGCTAAACAAGAAATTTTAATTTTAGCCGGTTTATTCCATGATATTTCCAAGGGCCAAGGTGGTGACCATTCAACTTTGGGGGCGAAGGTGGCTTTAGATTTTTGCTTGCATCATAATTTAAATAAGTATGATTCTGAATTAGTAGAGTGGTTAGTCTTTAATCATTTAATCATGTCTGTCACAGCACAAAAGAAAGATATACACGACATTGAGGTTATTAGTGAATTTGCAGATTTGGTAGGTGATCAGTATCGACTTGATTTAATTTTTTTATTAACTGTATCAGATATAAGAGCAACAAGTCCCAAAGTCTGGAATTCATGGAAGTATTCTTTATTATCTAGCCTATATACTTTCACTAAACAATATTTAAAAGAAAAAACCAAAGGCGAACGAAATCAAACTACTTCAGTCAGTCGAATTAAAGAAGATTTACTCGCCATTTCCAAAGAATCTAATATAAAGCAAGAAAAATTTACCAAACTTTGGGCTAAACTTTCAAATGAATATTTCATTCAATGTGAATACACTGATATCATATGGCAATCTGAACTTATAATAACTAATAAAACTCATCCAATCATAAAAGTTCATCAAGCAAGTGAATTTTCTAGCACATTAGTATTTATTTATGCTAAAAACGATCCAGGCTTATTGTCTCTGATGACATCCGTCTTTGAACAAATGAATTTTAGTGTCGTTAATGCTCGAATTTATAAGACCACAGACAACTTTATATTAGCGTCATTTGTTATTTTGGAATTAAATGGTGACCAAATATTGGATGCCGATAGAATCAATAATTTAAATAACAATTTAGAAAAACATTTAAATTCAACGTTATCAACATCACTTGAAATTAATCGAAATATACCTCGTCAATTAAAACATTTTTCATTTCCAACGGAAGTGATTTTTAGTGAAGATAAAAACAAACGTCATTCAATAATGGAAGTCATTGCTTTTGATCAACCTGGCATGTTATCGCGCATTTGCTCAACAATGGATGCTTGTGGAGTTGAATTAATTTCGGCAAGAATTGCAACTTATGGCGAGCGCGTTAATGATATTTTTTATATCACCCAAACAAGTGAACAGCCCTTGCCCAATAATGAAACATTAGAATGTCTAGAAAAATCAATCATTGATGTTTTATCCAATAAATAATTAAAGTGATTCTACTCTTCACTTGGAGAATTAAACTCAATAAATTCTAATGCATTGCCATCAGGATCGCGACAAAATAAAGCTTTACGTCCTGACTGACTAAATGAAAATTTAATATTAGACGCTGTTAACGCTTTTTCGATTGTTCTAATTGATTCGACCTGCATTGCGACATGTCGATCACGACCACCATGCTCTGGCCGCCCCATCACTGGATCAGGATTATCCAATTCAAGTAAATGCAATTGTCCATCACCGATATCCAACCAACTTCCGCCATAGGGTAAATTGGGGCGAGTGGTATTTTTTGACAAACCTAAAATACCACAATAAAATGCTTCGGCAACCACAACATCTTTAACGATATAGCTTGCATGTAAAAGTGCTATAAAATTACTCATTTTGACGGTTCTTCTTCTATACACAATTTTGATGAATAATAGCCCGCAGCCAATATCAGTAGGCCACCAAGCCATTCTCGAATTAATACTACTTCATTTGTTAAAAAACTGGCTGATACTGCCGCAACAATAATTTCAAATAATAAAATAATTGCCGAACGCTGCACGGGCATATGTGATACGCCATACATAACGGTCACTGTCATAACAACTACTAAAATTGCACCAATTAAATTTGCACTTAAAATAACCATACCTGAAACAGTGTCGATGCTACTATTGTCAAACACTAACATAAGCCCAGCGACCAAAATTACTCCTAACCATGAAAAAACGACTTTAAGTTGTACCGGCACTAAATTCGCTTTACGTGCAAGCACATTTGTTAGTGCAAAAGCAAAACCCGATGATAACGCTAACCAGTCATTGCTACTCAATGGTAGTGGCAAGCCAGTATCATCTTTCCATAACATTATAATGGCACCAACTATGGCAATTGCTAACATTGATATGCCCATTAAAGTCAGTTTTTCTTTTAATATAAAAACGCCAAATAGGGTCGCCCACAATGGTGAAAGGTAAAAAAGAATCATAACCCGAACAATTGGGCCTTCAATAATAGCCAAAATGAAAGCGGTATTACACCAACCGCTAGCCAAGGCTAGCGCGAATAATAAATACACATTATTCGTTACGCGGTGTCTATATTGGTAAAACAAGACAGCTAGAATGGGTAAGGTTCCGAGATAAATAAAGAAAGTAGCCCACAAACCAGACAATCCATAGCTCTCCAATAAACGTAATGGGTACCAAAATAGCCCCCATAAGGTGGCCGCTAATAATAAACTTAATATTGGATACAAATTATTTTACCCCAAGTACTTTTGATAACAATCTATTAAATGATAAAATACCATTACTTTATACTAAATACATACTAATTATTTATGAATCCTGACTTAAGCAAATTACACCCTTATCCATTTGAAAAGCTGCGTGAGTTAAAAGCCGGTTTAACACCGCCGAGTGAACTGTCACATATTGCTTTATCAATTGGCGAACCTAAACATGCAGCTCCTGAATTCGTTCTCACTGAACTAACTCGAAGTTTAGCCACAATAGGCAGTTATCCCTCAACCTTGGGAGAACGGTCACTTCGACAGGCTATTTCAAACTGGTTAATGACTCGATTTAAACTACCGGATAATAGCATTGATCCTGATCTACACGTGTTACCTGTCAGTGGTACTCGAGAAGCGCTATTTTCATTTACACAAGCACTAATTGATAGCTCGAAAGATTCATTAGTATTAATGCCAAATCCGTTTTACCAAATATACGAAGGCGCGGCCATACTGGCAGGAGCGACTCCGTATTATCTTAATTCAGTCGTTGAATTAAACAATATACCCGATTATCAAAACATAACCGATAGCATTTGGCAGCGCTGCCAACTATTAACACTATGTACTCCAGGTAACCCTTCTGGTTCAGTGATGAGCATCAAACAGTTGCAAAGTCTAATTAAACTAGCAGAAAAATTTGATTTTATTATTGCATCCGATGAGTGTTATTCTGAAATTTATTTCAACGGCTCTCAACCGCCACCGGGATTATTACAAGCCGCCGCCGAAATGGGCAATACTGATTATAATCGGTGTATTGTTTTTCACAGTTTATCTAAGCGATCAAATTTACCCGGATTACGTTCAGGTTTTGTCGCAGGCGATGCCAACATTATAAAAAATTACCTAAAATATCGCACCTATCATGGTTGTGCCTTACCTCCGCATCACCAAGCAGCAAGCACCTGTGCTTGGCAAGATGAACGACACGTCATTGAGAATCGAGAGCTGTATACCAAAAAATTTAAGATGTTTATCGATATATTAAGGCCTCATATCGATATTAAGTATCCCGATGCCGCATTTTACATCTGGCTAAAAACACCTATCAACGATCAGGACTTTGCCAAGCTACTATATCAACAACACAATATCACGGTTTTACCCGGTAGTTTTCTATCCAGACCGACTGAAACTGGCAATCCGGGTAAAAACCATGTCCGGCTCGCATTAGTCAGCAATCTGGATGAATGTATTGATGCCGCAAATCGTATCAAAACATTCCTTAAGACGTTATAATTCGCACCTATTTTAAATTACCTTAATGTAAATATCAGAGAATCCAGCATTGACTGGCACAATCTGGCGGAGAAAGTGAATGAGCGACCTAAAAAGTATTATTGAATCAGCATTTGAAATACGTGCTGAAATCACACCTAGAAATGTTGATACTAACGTTAAAGAAGCTGTTGATGAAATTATTAACAAATTAGATTCTGGTGAATATCGCGTTGCCGAAAAAGTCGGTAGTGACTGGGTCGTTAATGAGTGGTTAAAAAAAGCCGTATTACTTTCATTTCGAATCCAAGACAATAACTTTATGAAAGGCGGTTTCACCAATTACTTTGATAAAGTTGAAGCAAAATATTCTGACTACAATGCCCGAGAATTTCGTGCTGAAGGTGTCCGAGTTGTACCACCAGCAACAGTACGAAAAGGTGTTTACCTTGCATCAGGCGTGGTCTTAATGCCCTCTTACGTTAACATTGGTGCTTATGTTGATAGTGGTACCATGGTTGATACCTGGGCAACCGTTGGTTCATGTGCACAAATTGGTAAAAACGTGCATTTATCCGGTGGCGTAGGCATTGGTGGTGTTCTTGAGCCATTACAAGCAGCTCCAACTATTATTGAAGATAACTGCTTTATTGGCGCACGTTCAGAAGTTGTTGAAGGTGTTATTGTAGAAGAAGGTTCTGTTATATCAATGGGCGTTTATATTGGCCAAAGTACAAAAATTTATAATCGCGAAACTGATGAAGTTAGCTATGGTCGCGTTCCAGCAGGCTCAGTTGTTGTTGCCGGAAACTTACCATCAAAAGATGGTAAATACAGCCTATATTGTGCCGTTATTGTAAAACAAGTAGATGCCAAAACACGCAGTAAAGTAGGTATCAATGAACTACTTCGAAATATTTAACATTAGATACTATTTATGACAACACTTTATGGAATAAAGAATTGTGATACTGTCAAAAAAGCCCGTCGCTGGCTTGATGATAATAAGCAGCAATATCAATTTCATGACTTTCGAGTTGATGGGCTTGATAGTAAAAAACTATCAAGCTGGTTAACCCAAGTTGATAGATTAACGCTATTAAATAAACGCAGTACAACTTGGCGACAACTTGATGACAACGACAAAGCAGATCTATCAGAAAATAATATTAAAAAACTGTTGCTAGCAAATGCAACTCTAATTAAACGACCAGTATTAGAGTTTGATAAAAAACTCTATATTGGTTTTTCTGATAAAAACTATCAAGAAATATTTAATTAAAATGCCAGAGACAATAGAACTACTTAAAACCTTAATTAGCCAACGCTCCGTTACACCAGATGACAGTGATTGTTTAGCAATAATCGCTGAACGTTTACAAAAAATTGGTTTTGTAATTGAATACTGTCAATTTGATGATGTTAACAATCTGTGGGCTAAAAGAGGCTCCAGTGAACCGTTGCTTGTTTTCGCAGGTCACACAGATGTCGTTCCAACTGGACCAGAATCTAACTGGAAATATCCACCGTTCGAACCAACTGAAGAAAATGGTTTATTATATGGTCGTGGTACGGCAGATATGAAAGGCTCTATCGCAGCAATGTGTACGGCTGTAGAACGCTATGTCGCAACGAACCCGAATCATAATGGTTCGATTGCGTTTTTAATCACTGCAGACGAAGAAGGACCGTCCATCAATGGCACCGTAAAAGTTATTGAAGAACTCGTTAAACGTAAAGAGCAAATTCATTATTGTCTGGTTGGTGAACCATCTAGCACCTCAAAATTAGGTGACATTATTAAAAATGGCCGACGTGGTTCACTCAATGGGCACCTCACGATTAAAGGTACTCAGGGACACGTTGCATATCCACATTTAGCAAACAACCCAATCCACCTCGCTACCCCCTTTTTATCTGAGTTAAGCGCGATACAATGGGACAATGGCAATGAATATTTTCCACCAACAACATTTCAAATTAGTAATATAGAATCCGGAACTGGTGCTGAAAATGTTATTCCCGGTGATTTAAAAGTAATGTTTAATTTTCGCTACTCAACTGAAGTCACTGCAGAAGAAATTAAATCAAAAGTAATGTCACTTATCGAAAAATATAAGTTTGAATACGACATTACCTGGCGCTTATCTGGAAAACCATTTATCACCCCTAAAGGTGAACTAGTGAATGCGGTTAGTGCTGCTATTTCACAACACTGCGGTTATAAAACCGAATTATCGACCACCGGTGGAACCTCTGACGGTCGATTCATAGCACCTACTGGAGCTCAAGTTGTTGAACTAGGACCACTAAATAAAACCATTCATCAAATTGATGAAAATGTCTCTATCAACGACATTAAAAAATTATCATTAATTTATCAGTCAATGCTTGAAAATATTTTTCTGGATAATGTTAACCCGGAAATCAACTAACAAGCCCTTAACACATTTTTGATAAATGTTTCTTAGTATTGTTTGTCCAGCTGTAAACTATAGCTGGTACGACAGGTTTATAATTTACTTATCGAACTAGCGCTTCTTCAATAGAACGTATAACATCTTGCTCTAATTCAATAGCAATTTCTTCAGCAGGACTATTTACTGCCACACTGCCTGGTCGAACAAACAAAATACTCGTCATGCCCTTTTTATGAATTAGCGTAATGTGTAGTGGACATAAAGCCATCATATTCGGATCTGCGTTACTGACCTTATTGGCATACCAGCCATTACAAAATACCATGCTACGGATTGACTCTAATTTATTCTTGTTATAATCATTGCCCCAGCGTTTTTCAAAATGCGCTAGATTACGTCCAATGTTTGGTTCAAAAACGACAAAGTAGCCGTTATTATCTAATGATGTAAATACTTTTTTATAAACAGTATTTAATGGGCTTTTTATTTTTTTTACATAGACCATGGGTTTTTGTATGGTCACAGCTACTGCACTATTTGGCGTAATTGTACCTTCTGCCATCACATTTTGAGTTTTTGACTCAATATTTAATTCAGCGTTGTCTTGTGCCGCATCTTGAGCATAAACTTGTGATACTAAACTAAGATAAATTATTAACCACTTCCACATAGAATCTCCAGTCTTAAAATTATTGTTTATTTATTCACTTTTTTTGACGCTACCTGATTTCGAATATAAACAGGATTTACTTCTTGAGCAATAATACTGTTATTGTTGTCAAATTCGTACTGTGCAAGAGCAATCATATCTATCGCATTTGGATAAATAAAATCGTCATTAACTATAATAGTATCAGGTAGATCAAAT
>CAYQUC010000062.1:0-19508 GCA_964420605.1 uncultured Thioalkalispiraceae bacterium
GAATTAAATTAAAAAAGAGAATAGCAAAATTAAAATAGTAATATATTAAGATAAAATTAAATATGAAATTTAGTGTTCAAAGAAAAATAACAGTTATTTTTTAAGGGTATTTGTTCGATATATGCTTGTATAGTAGATTATTTAACTATTATACATAATAACATTATTTTAAATATGAGAGAGTGAATTTAGTTCTCCGTTGCAGTATTACTGTCCTCAGCATTAATAATCTCGGATATTTTTAATAATGTTTTTCGTTTAGTGTCAGATAAGTTTGAAAAAATTTCCATAATACGTCTCATGTCATCAGGGAAAGCAGCACAGACTGGATCTGATTCTACGTGCTGTTGATCTAACCAGCCAATTGAGCGTCGTGCAAATTTTTCAGATTTACGGGAAATTCGATCGGGGATGTTTTTAAATGGATTATTTAAATACTCATCAATTTTTTTACGCGAGAGACCTATAGCTTTTAAAAATTTAACTAATGAATTTTTATTTGATTTGTACTGCTCAAATAAATAACCAAAATTTTGATGTCGTATTGCTTGTATGTCACGACCAGTAGCACGTATTGGTCCTAGTCCAAACATAATCCAACAGGGAGATGAACTTGTTACTGCTGATATTACTTTTATATCATCCGGGGAAGGTAGTGATATTCCGGCTTCATAATTTCCGAGTCGACCGGTTCCCCAATCCTTAATTTGTTCTAGCAGTTGTGATGCCGTGTCAAAGCCAGCCATTTTTCGTGCTTGTTTAATACGCTGACCAATTTGTATTGCTGTAGGTTTTTTATTGTCTGCCATACTGAATTTTCCCAATATTAGATAAATCTAATAATACAAGAAACTTGAAAATAAATCTTGCATTCTTGAAAATTAAGATTATACTTTCTTGAAATTAATAGAGATAGCGAGACAGTAATGCACGTTACACCATTTACAATTAATAATTTACCCAGACATTCCGCCTGTATCGGAACAGCAGGTATGTGCACGTTTGATTGTCCAACACGGTATCAATCTCTTGTAAATAAACAGATAGAGTCACTATTAAGTGAGCTCGGTATGACATAGCTTTTCGACATTATTTTGCGAGAGGCTGATAATTAATGCCTTTCGCGGGAATACCAGGAACCCCGTTAGGCATTGCGTTTAACGGGGTTTTTTTATGTCCTAAATTTATTCCCTGCGGGGAAATTCCAATCAACATTGGTGTGTATTGGAAAGGCTTTTTTACAATTACGAAGTGTTTAATAGATAGACTAAATAATTTGTGCACGTTGTTATGCGGAGGTGTGGTAGCACCTGGTTGGTGTCGAACCTATTGTAGTGCTAATGGTAACTACCTAGCACTATAAAGGTAAGTAAAGCGACACATTCTATGGGAGTCGGTGTGAGGGGAAACTGACCCGTATAACAACGTGCATCAATTTTAAATTATTTTCCTAGGTGCACCATTGGTAGGTGGTCTCCCTGTTAAGGAGGTGTATGTCAGTTCGAATCTGACCTTAGGAGCCAAAATTAGTGAATATGTGTTCGATACATTAATCGTATGCAGAGTATTTTAAAACCTTAACGGAGAATTAACATGAAAATTAAAATCAGTATTACAAAAATTAGAAATTCATTACATGATCATCCTTTATTACGAAAAGGCGGGGTTCATGACAAGGCAGAAAAGACCAAACGAAGAAGTGATAAACAAAAACTGAAGAATGAATGGCGTTCTTTAATGACATTTTTAAATAGTATCATTAAAGAACCCCATTTATACCAAATATAGTTTTATGGGTGTTTGATATTAGCTCGGTATAGCTCAGTCTGATTAGAGTACTCCGTTTGGAACGGAGAGGTCATGGGTTTAAATCCTAGTGCCGAGACCAGTTAAATTTTAATGGCGTTTATAGCTTAATTGGTAAAGCTCATGATTCATGCAGATATCGGTTCAAGCCCGATTAATCGCGCCAATTTAAAAGGAGTACATTATGACTTGTTATGAAATAAATAAATTTAGACGGCTTGTTGATCAGCTTAGTGTACCAGATATTAGAACCGTTCCGACACAGGCTAATTTACGTTGGTTATTGGCTAATGCCTGGATTGAGAATCGTAGTAATCCTAAATTATATGATTTATTACGCCTAATTCGACCTTTTGCCTAGTAAGTTTGGATAAATTATCAATCTCTGATCGTCTAATGGGTAGGACACGACACTTTGACTGTCGAAATACAGGTTCGAAGCCTGTTCGGAGATCCAAATAAGAATGAAATAAACACTTCTAAATTGTAACGGACTATTTTGATAATAAAGGGAGATTGAAAATGACTGCAATGATTTTAAGACTCAATGTGAGCGGCCAAGCTTTGGCTTGGATTAATTGGCAAGAAGCTATATTACTTTATGCCAAAGATCAGATCGCATGGACTTTAGGTGATACACCCGAGCGATACTTCGGTGGTGTCAATCGGGTTGATAATGTTCGCTCATTTGTTGATGTGCATCCAATTATTGCAGCTAAGGGCGTTGTTGGTCAGTCGAAACATAACACTGAACCATCATTAACAAACAGAGAGTTGTTTCGGCGCGATGGCCATACTTGCATGTATTGTTTGACATCAATGCCAGATAGACACTTAACACGTGATCATATTATACCATTATCACGCGGTGGGTTAGATGAATGGACGAATGTAGTAACGGCATGTAGAGCCTGTAATCATCGTAAGGCTGATCGTTTATTACCGGATATTAGTATGCATTTGCATGCCGTTCCTTATACACCAAATCATGCTGAATGGTTGATTTTACGAAATCGTCATATTCGTTCAGACCAAATGATCTTCTTAAAGGCACAGTGCCCCAAAGAACGTCGAGATATGTTGTAACACTGTGGTGAGAAAAATTTCTAACCACAGATGTAAAAAATTGTGATTACGTTGGATTAGTCAACGTAGTTCAGAGTGTGTTGAGATGTATTTATTTTGTAACTGTTCAGGTTCAAAACGCCTGACTTGTTCACTAACGCTTAGCCTTGTGGTGATTGCACAGTGTATACAACAAATTAAATTATCCAATACAAGGCTAGGAAGATAGCTCATTTGGTAGAGCAACCAACTTAAAATTGGTCTGTAGTAGGTTCGAATCCTGCTCTTTCACCAACAGCCTCCACGCTGTTAATGGGATAGGCTTAGCCTTGCGGTTCGACTCCGTGAAACTAGTGGCTAACACCACTAACAACGGGAAAATACTCCCGTAGATTAAAATCAAGAGACTAACCTTGGTTAGTCATTTGGTTTAAATGCTACAGCATTTTAATGACTAGCGATGAACACATTGTGTTATGACCAGTACTTAGTGAGTAACAGAATAACGGCTTTAAATGTTTATTGGGTATTTGTGATAAACAATGATGACGTAATTCTGGTATGCAGTTAATTACCCGTAATAACACCCAGTTTTATCCCGTGATTTTAATGTGGCGTATTTTTCCAATTTTAATTTTTTTAAAAGGAGTAGTAAACATGTTCGGAATAACACGAATTGTGATTGCACAACATGAACGTGGTGTGTACTTAAAAGATCGCAGCATAGTAAAAATCCTTGAGCCGGGCATTTACCGATTTTTTGACTTACAGGGTCGTATTTCGATCGAGGTTCATAATGTAATGATACCCGAATTTAATCATGCTTATACTGATGTATTGCTGAAAAAAAATCGTGATTTAGTGGACAGACATTTTCAAGTGATTGAACTTGGTGAATATCAAGTTGGATTGGTTCACAAAAATGCTCAGTTGAAGACGGTATTAGCACCGGGTACTCGTCAGTTGTACTGGAAAGGTTTGGTGGATATCAACGTTGATATAGTCAACATTGAACAAGACTATACAATTCCAAAAGCTAAAGCAGGGTTAATTGCAAATGCGCGTATGGATGTTTCGCTACGTGAAATCAGTAATTCCGTGCTTACTGGTGAAGTGAATGATAATCACGTAGGTTTGTTAATTGTTGATGGCGAGTTAGTAACTAGTCTGAAACCTGGTTTATACGCATTCTGGAAATACAATCGAAGCCTGAAAGTAGAGCATGTTGAATTGCGTTTGCAAGTGATGGAAGTTCAAGGCCAAGAAATATTGACTAAAGACAAAGTAAGCTTAAGAGTAAACTTGTCTGCACAGTATCAAATTTTAGATCCCGTTACTGCGCGAAATAAATTAGTGGATATAGCTGATTTTGTTTACCGTGAACTGCAATTTGCATTACGTCAAGCAGTAGCTGCTCGATCTTTGGATGCCTTATTGGCTAATAAAGATGAATTGGATAGCGTTATTTATACTGTTATACGTGAAAAAATTAATGAGTACGGCATTGACGTTCGTAGTGTTGGTGTAAAAGATGTCATTTTACCTGGTGATATGAAAGACATTTTGAATAAAGTGATCGAGGCTGAAAAAGTAGCGCAAGCTAATGTCGTTAAACGTCGAGAAGAAACTGCGGCAACGCGATCACTGTTAAACACCGCACGTTTGATGGACGATAATCCAACATTGCTGCGTTTAAAAGAACTGGAAGTTCTGGAAAAAGTAACAGAAAAAGTAGATAGGTTAACGGTATTCGGTGGTTTGGATGGTATTTTAAATGATACGGTTCAAATTAAAGTAAATGCAAATTAATTTGAATATAAATTGAAGCGAATATAATAATCTAATCAGAATGTTAACGAGTGTGCGCCTAATGCTTTAGGCGCATTATTTTAAATAGCGAATAAAAATAAAAAGTGAATGACATGGACAAAATATTATTAAATGAAATAATTGCTTGTATGCCAAAGGATAGAACTATTTTTCCGTATTTTAAGGGACGTTATGCGTTGATGCTGTTAAAAAACATTATTGGTGAGAGTACTTCCATAGCTAACATTAGAAAAACGTCATTCGCTGCTTTATTAGATAAGCCAGAGGTTAAACTGGCATTAGCGATGGCGGGTAAGGGGCTGCTTACACCGGATATCTTAAATAGTGTATGGCCTGAAGAATCTTACCAGTTTATTCTTACCGTAGGACGTTGGGGCAGTAATAGTTATGGCGGAGACCAGACCTCACGTCGAGGTTATAATTTGGTGTTACAGCTCAATTTTTCGAAACAACACGATAACGTGTATAACAATATGGTTAAACCCAACAAGGAATCATTATTAAATTATTATGCTCATCCAATATTAGAGTTGAATGAACGAGACTATTTTCGAGAAACATTAGCCTGGTCACGTATTGATTTGGATTTTACTAAGGATGAGGCTTTAATCGAAGAAGTTCAAAGCGACTGGTTGCGTCGAGCAAAAAGGTTATTACGCTCAGCACAATTTTATAAAAAGCATAATAGTAAAATGGTGACTCGTTGGAATGTTAATGGTGAGGTGGATGATGTTATTCAGTATTGTGAAAAAATATTATCACCGTATAACAAAATATGGTCAGAAGCCATGTTAGCGGCAACCATTGAATTTATACAAAATGAATTAGGAATTAATACTATTTATTATCATACAGAAAGTACCGGTTATCGAGTTAAAAAAATTAAATATACTCAACCACCACGTTCTTTATATAGTAAATTACCAAATAAATTTTGTTTTTCAGAAACCCAGGATGCGCCTGAGTTTTTAAAACAGGATAAAACTTTTAATCGAGGTTACAAAAAAGTGAGTAACCCACAATGGTACCGCATGGCGGTATAGGAGGTGTATTGTGTGCAAATATTATTATACTGATCAGGGATATTCCTTTTGAGACAACAAGTAAACGACGAAAAGGCTATCCATCTGAAACGAAGGTAAAGAAGGGTATCCGAATTATAAATGGTAATAAATATTTGATCGAAAAATTGGGTCGTAATGATTTGTGTGTTTGTAATTCCGGTCGTCGATTTCAAAAATTGTTGCTTAGCAACGAAAAAATTCGATGGCTCTTTACGTCACGATTATTTTAGAGAGTAAACAGGATACAATAATGCCAATTAAAACATTAATTACAAAAGGTAAAGTACCAGTCAAGATCTATACTGATGATATTGAGCACCAAGCATATCAACAGTTATTAAATATATCTCAGTTACCTTTTATACACAGTCATGTTGCCGCCATGCCTGATGTGCATTTTGGAAAAGGTGCAACAGTGGGCTCGGTAATACCGTGCAAGGGCGCTATTATTCCAGCTGCTGTTGGGGTTGATATTGGCTGTGGTATGAATGCCTTACGATTATCGATTAAAGCCGACGATTTACCGGATAATTTACATGGAATACGCTCCGCTATTGAAGCGGCTATTCCTGTGGGTTTTAATATGCATAAAACCGATAAAGCCCGAAACTCAACCATTCGTGCGTTATCCCCAGGATTAAATTATTTATTGCAGAAGCATCCAAAACTGTTAAAAATGCAAAAGAAACCCGCTCAAACCTGGGTGCGACAGTTAGGTACTTTGGGTGGCGGTAATCATTTTATCGAGTTATGCATTGATGAAAATAGCGATGTGTGGATAATGTTGCATTCTGGTAGTCGAGGTGTCGGTAATATCATTGGGCAGTATTTTATTCGTTTAGCGCAAAAAGACATGGGCAAACACCTTATAAACTTACCTGACAAAGATTTAGCGTATTTTAATGAAGGAGCAGAACATTTTGACGACTATGTTAGTGCTGTTCATTGGGGGCAGGATTATGCGATGGATAACCGTCGTGAAATGATGCGTTTAATTGTGATTGCTTTAAAGAAACAGTTACCGTTGTTTGGTGTCACCAAGGAAGCAATAAATTGTCACCATAATTACGTGTCGATTGAGAATCATTTCGGTGAAAATGTATACATTACCCGAAAAGGCGCAATTCGTGCTGGTGAAGGTGAACTGGGCATAATTCCGGGCAGTATGGGTGCTAAATCGTTTATTGTTAAAGGTAAGGGTAATCCGGAGTCGTTTTGTTCTTGCTCGCATGGTGCCGGTAGAAAAATGAGCCGAGCAAAAGCTAAACGTGAATTCAATCAGTACGATTTAGAACAACAAACCTTAGACGTTGAATGTCGAAAAGACAAATCTGTAATCGATGAGATTCCAGCAGCATATAAGGATATTGATGTTGTGATGGCAAATCAGAGTGATTTGGTTGAAGTGGTGCATACACTAAAACAGGTTGTTTGTGTTAAAGGCTAACTTATGGAGCTAACAATGTTTTGCATTTTAGAGTGAGGAACGTATGTATTTATTTGAATTTTATAGGTTTTTAGCTGTCAATCGAAAAGTATTATGCAATACTTAAATAAAAATGTAACACATTAGTAAAAAATATCGTATTTATGATAGAAATAGTAAAAAAAGCGAATCTTAATTCAGTAATGATTTTATTATTAGTGATGGCATTTATACATCCATTGCTTTATTGGGGAGAGTTACGCGATGCATCTTCTTTACCGCGGTACGCATTATTAAGTATATTTTCCGGTGTTGGTCTGATTATTTTGACATTAACTCTATTCCGAAAAGAAAAAAATATTTACGTACATTATATATATATCCCAGTTATTATATTTTTTCTTTGGTCTCTACTGTCTATTTCATGGTCTGTTGATCCTAAGAATGGATTTATAGAAATAACCCAATTATTTGGACTGCTTTTAATTGCTTTTTTAACTTCTCAGATTATTAGCAAAGAGCGTTTAATATTAATTGTAGTTGTTTCAATAATTAGTGCTTCAATTGTTTCTTTAATTGGAATACAACAATATTTTAACTATAACCCATTTAATTTTGTTCAATATTCTCAGCCTGGTTCTACTTTCACTGTTACAAATTTAGTTTCTATTTATTTAGATTTAATTGTTCCTGTAGCATTCATGTTTTTTATTACGTCAAAATCAAAGTATGTTCAATGTTTTTTTGCGGTGTGCTTTAGTTTATGTTTTTCATTTTTATTACTATCCAGAACTAGAGGGTCATGGCTAGGGTTATTATTTATTTTCATATTGTTTATAATGTTGATGTATAAAAATCAATGGTTAAAAGAAGCGTTTTATTTAAATTTTAAAAATAAAAAATTATTAACGGTGCTGTCTTTATTGTTACCAATAATTTTATTAAACATTTCAGGAGGAAGTTATAAAGGAGGTTATTCGAAGTTGTCGTATGGTGAATCAGCAGGTATTCGATTAACTGCATATGTTAATTCGTTATCAATGATTAAAGATAAACCTCTATTAGGTACAGGTATCGGCGGATTTCGTATCGGATTTCGTCCATATATGTTCGCGAGTATTCCATTAAACCAAGCTGACGAGGATATTAATTTATTACGGCTACACAATGACCCAATGCAGTTTATTGTTGAACTTGGTATTCCTGTTGGAATATTGACATCTTTAATTGCTTTATTTATATTTTTTCTAATATGGCAGGTGATTAAAAAAGAAAGTACTGATACTGGAAAGTTAATTTATATAGGTATTTTTTTGTCATTACTTGTTAGTGGAGCACACTCTTTAGTAGATTTTCCTTTACGTAAACCCAGTTCTGCAATTCAATTAAGTTTATGGCTTGGTGCATTTATTGGTTTATATACACAGTATTGCAAGTCAAAGAAAATTATAGTAACTAATTTCATCTTAACTTTATTTTTGATGCTGTCAGTTAGTTATACTATAGTGGTTTTAAGTTTTTACTCACGATACATTCAAAGTAATGTGTATTTAAAACAAGCTCAAACCAATTATTTAATTAATAATTGTGAACAAGCAAAGAAAAACATTAAAAATGGAAATGATATGTTTGGTTTAGATTATTTGTCTCAAAAAAGTCTTATTGATATGTATAGTTTTTGTGAATCAACGATAATTGAAAAGTTAGTAATAATGACGGCTAGCATAGAGTATGATTCTACAAATACTCGAGCTCGTTTAACTCGAGGGAGGTTATATTTATCACTTGGGCAATTTAATAAAGCAAGAATGGATTTTGAAACAATAGTAAACATTCTTCCGAATAGAGCTAGTGGTTATGTTGGATTGGGAGATATTGAGTCATTAAATAAAAAATATAAAAAGGCTAATGAATATTACAAACAAGCACTGTTAAATGTTAAAGGCAATACTGTTAAGTCAAGTAGAGAACGTGAAGAGATTAATCTGCGTTTAGCTAGTATTAATATGTATCTACAATAGTATATTTAACGATTATGTTATTTAAATTTCAATAGTAATGATGGCTACATTTAGAGGTGTGAGGTTAATCGTTTTGAATATTATTACTAACAAATATATTTCGTTTTTAAAATATAATGATTTTTTGAAAATGTTGTCACTTTTTATTGTTGGAATATTCTTGTATCAAAAAGTGTTTTTTTATGACTTTGTATCTTATGATGACGCCATCTATATAAAAGCTCTTCATCATAATATTTCAGGTGGTAATCTATTATATTGGGCTTTTACTAATATTGTTAATAATAATTGGAGCCCCGTTACTTTATTATCATTTGCTGTTGACTATAAAATATACGGTTTAAATGCAGGTGGGTACCACGCTACATCAGTGTTTTTGCACTGTATTAATGCAATATTAGTGTTTTTGATATTAAATATTATATTTGAAGAGAAGAATAAGGCGTATTTTATATCCTTACTTTTTCTGATTCATCCACTTAATGTTGAGACTGTTACATGGATTAGTGAAAGAAAAGGGGTGTTATCGGCATTCTTTTCTTTGTGGGCACTGTATTTTTACTTAAAAATACCATATTCATATTTTAAAAAAACATTTTATATATTAGCATTAATGTCATTTATTTTGGCATTATTATCTAAGGCTGTATTCGTAACCTTACCGTTTATATTTATATTAGTTGATTGGTATATTTGTAAGTCTAAATCTATTGATTTTTATATATCTAAAAGTGTATATAAGACTTTTTTATTTTTTTTAATATCATTACTGATTGGTGTGATAACAATACGTGTTCACTCTGCATCTGGTGCTATTGTGTCTGAACAAATTAATCCATTACAGTATAGGTTGGGTAATGTCACTAGTTCATATATAGTATATTTAAAACAATTGTTTTATCCTTTTGATCTGATTGTGTTGTACAGTTATAAAATAATAACGGGGTTTATGATTTTTTTAAACACAGTTTTAATTACAGGTATTTTTTATTTAGTATATATAAATAGGAGAGAGAGGAAATATTTAACCTTTGGGATTATTTGGTATACGTTATTATTATTACCGGTAATTGGTATCGTACAAAGTGGTTATCATGCTCATGCTGATCGATATTCCTATATACCATTAATAGGGATTTTTATTGTGACTGTTTATCTACTTTCAGAACTCATTACTAAACTAAATATAAGTACTGTTATTATAAAGAGTACCGGAGTAATGTTAATTTTTATGATGATGTTTATTTCTTGGGTGCAAATTTCGACGTGGAAAAACACTGAGTTTTTGTTTGAGCACACGTTAACGGTTGATCGTGATAATTATGCTGCTAATACTAATTTAGCCGTGTACTACATTCACCAAGGTGATATATCAAAAGGATTAACCTATTATCGTAGAGCAAAAAAAGTAAAACCATATTATGTCAATATGTATGAAACGGTATCACTCGCTTTACTCAAAAAAAGTAAACCGGATTTAGCTGTAAATATTTTATTCGATTTTATTAAAAACGATAAAATGTTTGTGCGGGCATACATCAAAATTGCTCAAATTAGAATTAATCAACAGCAATACTCTAAGTCGGTAAATATTTTACTTCAAGCGAGAGAAATAGATAGCTTAAAAAAAATTGAGTCTGAAATTAATTACTTATTGGCCTATTCTTATCTCAAACTAAATCAAAAAAAATTAGCAATAAATGTACTCGAAAACTCCGCAAAGGTAGGAGACTTTGGCGACAAAATAATTTTAATGTTAAACTATATTAATATAGCTAAATAGTACCTTTCTTGAGTAACTCTTATTTTAAAATTAACTATGATAGTACACTTATGCATTATCCTGTCTTAATTATTAACTAACGTAATGGTAGATATAAAATATTGAATTTATAATTATATAATTTATAATATTCATATCATGATATAACGGAGTTTAAATATTTAGTTGGGAGTTGACATGTCATTCTTTAAATCATTTTTTAGCAAAGATAAAATCAATGCATTTTTGGTTCATTTTGCCCTAAGTTTACTGATCTTTATTGTGTTACTCTATTTAATCGTCTTTGAATGGTATCCTGAGCCCTTGTTTAAAACTGATGGTGGTTGGCAGGGAATTAGATTAATTGCTTTTGTTGATATTATTTTAGGGCCTGTTTTAACCTTAATTGTCTTTAAAAAAGCGAAGAAAGGCTTAAAGTTGGATTTATCTGTTATAGCAACGATACAAATTGTAGCTTTAATTTCAGGTGTAATGGTTGTATATAATGAACACCCGGTTGCAATTATTGTGTTAAATGGTCGTTTACATCCAATAACTGCGTATCAAATTAAACAAGCGGGAATGGAACTTTCAAAACTTAAAAAATACAGTAATTTAAAACCACCACTGATCTATTCTAATATACCCAGTGATGCTGATGAGTATAGTGAGTTACTTAAAGATTCACTAAGTAGTGGGCGTGGGATTCGTTTGTATGGCGAATATTACGAGAAATGGAACGAACATAATAAATTACGAGTAAGTCAAAACTCAATGTCGATTAAAAAATTTCTCCACGGGAAACCAAAAGACCAATTAGTCTATAACAAATTTATAAATAATATCGATTATAAAGGCCACTCATTTATATACTTACCATTGTACTCTCGTTATAAGTATGGAATTGCTGTTCTTGATGAAAATTTATTTAAAATAGTCGCAGTACTCAACATTAATCCTCCTTTTTCTAGGGAAGATTTAGATATTCGTATTTAGTTTAAATTTTATGAATTGACAGTAATTGTCATGATGTGACAATTACTGTTTAAAAAGCAACCAATAATCAGTAGTAAGTGATACAAGTAACATTGCTAAAATGACATTATTTTTTTCTAATATTTATATTCTAAGTTGTTGTTATTTAATACTATTTTGTACTTATATTTGAGTATATTTTATTAGTTTATTAATTAGTTGGCATGATTGCTGCACTACTAGTTTCATAACTCTATCACTACTTTTATCTGTATTAAATAGGATGATAGCCCGGAAGCCCTGAGTGTAAAAAGGAATTCTACGATAGAGTAAAATTTTATTACTTTTACTAAATGGAGATATATTAATGATGACGTTTAAAAAAACTCAGGGTTTTACCCTTATTGAATTAATGATTGTAGTTGCGATTATCGGTATTTTAGCCGCAATTGCGATTCCTGCTTATAATGGTTATATTAAACAGAGTAAAGTTAGTAGCTTAGTTGAAAATCACAGTGCCGCATTACGATTGGCTCAATCTGAAGCTGCGAAGTTTGCAGCGAGTCCGGTTGCTTGTGCTGCTGTTAACGACATTGTTGTTGCATTAAATACTGGTGGGAAGCAAGCTATCGGAACTCCTAATACTCCTGCTTTTATTGCTACTGGCACAGTTGCTGCAGGTCAAGTTTTGGTTGCCGGATTAACTGCCGGTTGTACTGTTCCTAATACACCTGTTACGGTTACTGCAGGATTAGTTACAGGAACAGCTACAGCTGATTACCCTGGTGGTAATGGAATCGCTTCTGCTTCTTTTACACCTGAATAAATATTGTTCTGTATAATAACGGTGGGTTTCCCCACCCACCGTTACCTTTAAAGTTACCTGAATATTTACATCAATATTACCTGTCAACTATTAAGTAACCTTAAATTATTTAGTATTCTAGTATTACCTTCAATATCAGTTAATGGTCGTAATTGAACTATAAAAGAGCTTTTCAGCAGAATTCATTATTACTTTGTGAGACTAATTGGGTTATGTAAAAATGAATGTACGTATTAGACAATATGGGTTTACACTTATCGAGCTGATGATTGTTGTGGCAATTATCGGTATTTTAGCTGCAATAGCGATACCAGCATATAATTCTTATATTTTACAGAGTAAAGTTAGCAGTTTAATTGAAAATCATCGAACGGCATTACGCTTTATACAATATGAAGCATCTAAATTTGCTTTAAGCTCGGTAAGTTGTGGTCCGTCAGATAATATTATCGTTGAACTTAATACTGGTAACAAACAAGCCGTGGGCTCACCATTGACACCTGCTTTTGCTGATGCATTGACACCTGCGGCAGGCCAGGTTGGAATTAATGGCTTATTGAGTGGTTGCCCTGTTTCTAATACCGCAATTACTATTTCAGTAGGTTTAATTACGGGCAGTGTCGCATTAACTGATTATCCTGGAGGAGGTTTACCCAAAGTAGTGTTCACCCCTGAATGAATCATAATAGTATGTCCATCAGGGCATAAATAGTTGTTTATTCTTGATTAGTGATATTATCTGGAATACTTCTTTTTTCATCAGCCCATTCACCAAGGTCAATTAATTTACACCGTTCACTACAAAATGGTCTAGCTTGGTTTTCTGCTATCCACGCAACATCTTTTTGACAAATTGGGCATTTGACGATTGTCATTTAAACAACACAACAGCCAAGTTTAAATGGGATATTTTCTTTAACTTGTTTTGGCTTACTACTATTTTCAGCTTGATTCATCGTTAAAAAATGGATGCTAAAGCGGTGTTTTCCTGCGCTAATTTCAGAAAAGTGATTTGCATCATTTGGTATCATCACGCGAATCATTTGGTAAGGGTGATTCGCATTTAAATTTTGTTGATAGAAGCCATTTTCTGCAGTTTTATCTTCAATAAGCGTGCTTTCGCGAATGATGCTAAGTAGTAAAGTAACGGCGTATTGCACATCAGAAATACTCAATAATAAGTCAGACAAGGTTTTATGTCGTTCTGTCGAGTTACCGTTAAGCCAATAGTGGAATAGTGGTAGATCGAAACTGCATATGGCACCAACTAGGCTGCTGCGTTTCACTAGTCCGTTTAGTATTTCATGTTCACGCAATACTTGTCCTAATTGTCCGTTTACTTTGATAATTTGCTGATACGACTTGTCTAACTCTTTTAGTGTTTTGTCCAATGTATGAGTGTCGACACCCGGTGAATTACTTAGCTTGGCTAGATTAATTTGATTACGGTCTAATTCTTTTAAAATGTCGGTCTTCAGATCAGAGCGATTTAAAATTTCTAAAATCGCTGACAGGCCTGTCATTGTAATTCGGGAATGCCATTTAGTATCGCTATTAATGTAATCGTGTGTTTGTATAAATAATTGTTCGAGACGCAGGAAGGTTCGAACACGTTCATTTAATGGTTGTTCGTATATAATGGTATTTGACATGTTTGGATTCTATCAGATTTTTAGTTATATGGCGTATGAAAATTTTTTGTAAATGCTACGAAGTTTTCATTTACGCCAGCTTTAAATATTTTTGGTGAATGATCTTTATTTGAGAAAAACACGAATCGATATCAGCATCGTTTTTAAGTACTTCAGTTGCTTGCTCGAGTCTTTTTGATTGCTTTATTTGACTCTTTATTATAGCAAGACTTTGTTCGCGAGAAATATTATCGCGTGATATTATTCTTTCTATTTGTACATGTTCACTACAATCAACTACCAGTATGCGATCAATTGGATAATGGGATTTAGTTTCTAAAAGTAATGGAATAACGAATATACAATAGGGTGCTTTATTTGTATTTGTTTGATTACCTTGCTCTATGGTTGCTAGTTCGTTTAAGGCAGTAATGAGTATTTTTGGATGTAATATAGCCTCGAGCTGCTTGCGTTTAAGTTCTGAAGTAAAGATTATTTCACGCAAACAATTACGTTTTAAAATATTGTTAGTATCAACGATATCGTTGCCAAATAATTCGATGATTTCAGCCAAGGCTGGTTGATTGGGTTCAACTAATTGTCTTGCGATGATATCAGTATCAATAATTGGAATTCCAAGCTCGTTAAAATAATCCGAAACCATGGATTTACCACAAGCAATCCCCCCTGTTAGGCCTATTTTTAGCATGACTTATGATAATGGTTTTATACTAATGATGATAGAGTAGGGGTTAGCCTGTAAATGCAGGTTGAGCTAGCTTAAGAAGTCATTCCAGTATTTTGAAAGTAGAATAATTTTAAATTCTCTCCCCACATTAGAACTATCCAACCCGCAATTGCTAGGTAGGGGCCAAATGGAATGGGTTTGCCTTTTTCTTGAAGCTTTAAAATGATTAAGGTAATTCCAATGACTGCTCCGGTTAATGATGATATTAATATAATCATTAATAAAGATTGCCAACCAAACCAGGCTCCTAATAATGCCAGTAATTTAAAGTCACCGTAACCCATGCCTTCTTTGTTGGTTAATAATTTGAAAGCTTGATATAACGACCAAAATACCATGTAACCGGCAATTGCGCCTAATACTGCATCAAATAGTGGTATCACGTTAAAATAGGCATTAAACAGTAAGCCTAGCCAAAGGAACGGCAGTGTTATCTCGTCAGGTAAGAATTGATGGTCATAGTCGATCATACTTAAAGTAATTAGTGCCCACGATAGCCCTATCATTGCGACAGTGCTAAAAGTGACACCAAACTTCCACGCGACTAAAACAGCGATTAGGGCTGAAAGGATTTCAATGAGTGGGTATCGAATTGAAATACGCGCTTTGCAATTACTGCATTTTCCTTTTAGATATAAATAACTTAGTACTGGAATGTTTTCAATTGCAGGAATTTTATGTCCACAGTGTGGACACGTTGAGCGCGGTATACTGAGATTGAATGTTTCTTGTTTTAACGATTCATTTTCTTTTTTTAATGAGGGAGAATTGTTTAACTCTTCTAAAAACTCTTCACAATCGGACTGCCAGCCTTTTTTAAGCATGATTGGCAATCTATAAATAACGACATTTAGAAAACTGCCTATCAGTAGTCCTAGAATGACAATAAAGGCATAAAAAATCTCGGGTTCATTTTGAAACATCACCAATATTGACATAGTGTCGTTTAGCCACCACCAACCACTTTACCCATTTGAAAGATAGGCATATACATGGCGATAACCAGTCCACCAATAAGACCACCTAAAAATACCATAATAAATGGCTCGATTAAGCTACTCATATTATCAACTGCATCATCAACTTCGGCTTCATAGAAATCGGCAACTTTTCCTAGCATGGTATCAATTGAGCCTGATTCTTCACCAATGGCGGTCATTTGAACGACCATATTCGGGAATAAGTTAACATTACGCATTGCAATATTAAGCTGAGTACCGGTTGCGACTTCATCTCGAATTTTTCTAACCCCAGCACCATAGACAACGTTACCTACAGCTCCGGCTACGGAGTCCATGGCTTCAACCAGCGGTACTCCAGCTGCAAACATGGTTGATAATGTTCGGGCGAAGCGAGCAATAGCCGCTTTTCTGACGATGGCACCTAGAATGGGTAGCTTTAACATGACTTTATCGAGCCCATGATTGAACGCGAGTGATTTCTTTTTTAACTGTAATACGCCATAAATAGAGCCGCCTATGGCTGCAAACATGATATACCAATAGGATTGGAAAAATTTTGACATTGCTATTACAACTTTAGTTGGTGCTGGTAAATCGGCACCAAAACCTGCAAAAAGATCTTCAAATTGTGGAATCACTTTAAGCATTAATAATGTTGTTATTAAAAATGCGACGGCGACAACGGCACCGGGATAAGTCATTGCTTTTTTAATTTTTGCTTTAATCGCTTCAGTTTTTTCTTTATAGGTCGCCACTTTATCTAGAATTGTATCTAAAATACCGGCATGTTCACCTGCGCGAACTAAGTTACAAAACAGTTCATCAAAATAATAGGGGTGTTTACCAAGAGCGTCTGATAAATTACTGCCGCCTTCAATGTCAGTTTTTACTTTCATCAGTAAATCTTGCATACCTTTATTTTCATGGCCTTTACCAATAATCTCAAAAGATTGCACTAAAGGTACACCGGCATTCATCATGGTCGATAATTGTCGTGCAAAAATTGAAATATCGGCTGGTTTTATTCTTGTTTTTCCTCCTAGTAGTGGTTTTGATTTTTTACGGACTTTTGTGGGGTTTATACCCTGTCGACGTAAGTTAGCTTTAACCAGTGCGATATTACTGCCAGGTGTTTCGCCCTTAACTTTTTTTCCTTTCCTGTCTTTACCTTCCCAAACGAAGGTGGCTTGGATTGCTGCTTTTGCCATTTCTGTACACCTATCTCTACACTGTTATCGATAATATCATTATAGCGTTGTTAATATTGCGCATCTAATTGCTATTCTTTTTTAATTTATTCTTTTGTAACTCGATTGACTTCATCAAGTGTTGTAACACCATCACTGACTTTTTTCAGTCCGGATATTCGTAAATCCGCTATGCCTTCTTTTAGCGATTGATCGGCTAATTGCATTGAATTTCCGCCTTCCATGATAATTCGCCCCATGTCTTCGGATATGGGCATAACTTGGTAAATACCGACACGTCCTTTATAACCGTTAGTACATTGATCACAGCCAATGTTGCCGTAAACACTGAAGCCTTTTTTTACTTGTGCTGGGCTAAAGCCTTCCTCTAATAGCGCTTCATTAGGGATGTCTAATTTTTTCTTACAATGAACGCAAAGTCGCCTTGCTAGTCGTTGCGCCACTATTAAATTTACTGCAGAAGCAATACTGTAGGCTGGAATTCCCATATTAACCAAACGTGTTAATGTTTGTGGTGCATCATTGGTATGCAGTGTGGAGAGTACCATATGTCCCGTTTGAGATGCTTTAATGGCGATTTCGGCGGTTTCTTTATCTCGTATTTCACCAACTAAGATAATATCGGGATCTTGCCGCAAAAATGCTCGCAATGCACTAGAGAAATCGAGGCCAACCTTAGTATTTACATTGACTTGATTAATACCTTCCAAGTTTATTTCAACCGGATCTTCCGCCGTTGATATATTTGTATCAGCCACATTTAGTATATTCACGGCTGTATATAAGGTAACCGTTTTACCACTACCAGTTGGCCCTGTGACCAATACCATACCATAGGGCTTGACAATGGCTTCCATGAACAATTTTTTTTGTTGTTCTTCAAAACCCAGTTTATCAACCCCTAATTTTGCTGAATTAGGATCTAAGATACGAAGTACAATTTTTTCACCAAAAAGAGTCGGGCAAGTATTAACCCGAAAATCAATGGAGCGGTTTTTGGAAAGATGCATTTTGATCCGACCATCTTGTGGCACTCGTCGTTCAGAGATATCGAGTCGTGACATAACTTTTAAGCGAGCCGATAATCGTGGTGCCATCGCGATTGGAGGAGAGGCTACCTCCGATAAAATTCCATCTTGTCTAAAACGGACGCGGTAATTTTTTTCATACGGTTCAAAGTGAATATCGGAAGCACCCTTATTGATAGCATCCAGTAACACTTTATTGACGAATCGGACAACTGGGGTATCGTCGGCTTCAGATTCACTGACGTCCGGACCACCATCTTGTGATTCATCTGCAAATTCTACGTCGTCATAATCGCCATCAGCTAAATCAGACAAACTGGTGTCGTTATCTTCCATTGATTTATCAATGGTTTTTTTCAGCTTGTCATCTTCAACGAGAATGGCTTCTACTGTCATACCAACATGGAACTTAATTTCGTCGAGTGCTTGTAAATTGATTGGGTCAGATACCGCAACGAATAAACGAGTTCCACGCTTGTAAATGGGTAACACCTGGTGTTGGCGAATGAGTTTTTCTTTTACAATTTTGACAATATCGTGTTCGATATCAATAGCCGCTAAATCAAGCAATGGCATTCCAAATTCGTGTGCAGCAGCACTGGCAACTTGAATTCCAGTGGCAATTTTTTTATCCACTAAATAACTTACTAGTGGCACTTTATTTTTTAATGAATCCGCATAAGCTTGTTGCGCAATAGTTTCTTGCAAGATACCGTCCTGAACTAGGCGTAGTGCAAGGCCACTTAGTGGGATTTTTGTACTCGGTGTTGCCACTTAATAAACTCCAAAATCTGCTTATACACGATAATCTACAATGATGATGAATTAATGTACAATATTTAATGAAATACAAAAAATATAAGAATATTATTCACTTACATTTATTCGTCATATTATAGGCAATAATAACGCTGAAATGCACATGTACATGTGAACTATTACACAGGATAGTATAAATTTTATCGGCAGATATAATGGTATATTTAATGTTAAAAACAGATATCAGATTTTAACTACTTATCTTTGGTGATTGTAAATGTAGTTGGTATTTTATTTTTACCTATGGCAGTCATTTTGTAACTAGTTGTTATACCGGCTATACCGGCTACAACAGCGTATGCGCAATTACGCTTATTAGTATCAGGTTCGGAGGCTC
>CAYQUC010000063.1:0-19186 GCA_964420605.1 uncultured Thioalkalispiraceae bacterium
TCTTCTTTTGCTCTCGACATAAATTTACCAGTGGTGGTATTGATTTTAATTAATTCACCAGGTTCTAAATATTCTGGTACTTGAATTTCTAAACCGGTTGTTAAAGTAGCCGGTTTTGTTCGCCCCGTTGCTGTCGCCCCTTTTATACCGGGAGCCGTTTCAACAATTTCTAAATTTAACGATTGCGGTAATTCAATACTAAGTAACACGCCATCGGATAATAACGCCGTGATACCTTCTAAACCATCGGTAATATACGGCACTTGTTCTTCAATACTGTCTGCATTAATACTGTATTGGCTATAGTCTTCCATATTCATAAACGTAAACTGATCATCGTCTTTATAAGAAAACTGAACCTGAGTTCGTTCGCAATCGGTTTCTTTTAAAAAATCATCACCTTTAAACGATTCATCCAATTTTTGCTTTGTTTGTAAATTAATAAATCGAATTTTATATAAAGTTGAAGCGCCACGCGATGATGGACTTTTTGCTTCTAATTTTTTTACAATGTACGGCATACCTTTAATTTCAACGACACTACCAGTTTTTAAATCACTTGCTTTAGGCACTTTTATTACTCCAAATTATTCTTGTCTTTCATTAAATAGTAATTCTAATCTTTATCTTTTTTCATCATATCGCCTAAACCCGCAAACGGATTAAACGTGGCAGGTTCAACTGTTGTAGTATCGAGGCTTTGAAAGCCTCGAATTTTATCAACAAATTTTTGATGTTCGTTATCATGGCAATACAAACAGAGATTTTCCCAGTTACTACCATCATTAGGATTATTATCGTGATTGTGATCTTTATGATGCACGGTTAATTCCTGAATATTTTTTCGAGTAAACTCACGGCCACAACGACCACAAATCCAGGGATGTATTTTCAACGATCGCTCTCGATAACCTTCTTGTCGCTTATCAATTGCACGCCGAGTATCGGCTACTAGTTTATCTAATTTGGCGGTATCAATCGACTCACCGGCTTGTCTTTCTCGCTTTGACATTTTACTTACCATTTAATGGTGAAATTTTGGTCTATTTATCAATATCTTAGTTATTTACTCTTGCTTATTTTTTAACAGCAGGGATCATAGTATATCGCAGTTACAACTAAATAAAATAATGACTTAATTATTTTTTATTAATCTCAGTAACCTTAATCTTAATGGCATTCACTTGCTCAGCACTAACAATAAACCCCGAGTTATTACCCCACGCATTCTTTTCGTAACTAACAATAGCGGCAATTACATCGTTTGATAAACTATTACGGTAAGCTGGCATCGATTTTTTTCCCATTAAAATAATACTAATGTGCTGGCTTGGTTCACCCTTTAATAAAGAATTTCCACTTAAAGCTGGCGCACCAATATATTGCAATTGACCTGCGCCATTTTTTAGATGACAGCCTGAACAATTAATAATATAAAGGCGTTGTCCTGTTTCAAGCACGCGCAATTCTTTTTCGGTGAATTGACTTACCGCGTTATTCCATTTTTTTTGAGCGACGTGAAGTTGAAAGCCGCGTTGTTTTTCATTACAAGCTATTAATGAAAACAATAAAATCAGTAATAAAAAATAATGTATTACTTTATTAAATTTAAGCATCTTATATTCGAGACGAATAACGAATTTTAGCTGTCAATTTTTTAGTTGGTAAATCGGATACCGTTCGATTGAATATATTTTCATTTAAATAATCGTATTCATCATCAAGCTCGGTTTCGGGTAAATCAAGATACCATGCTTTAAAACCACCATCATCACCATTTGCCCAACGGTAACCGCGTTGGCGTAAATCGTCTTTTTTATCAAATGGTGCGCCCTTGGCCCACAGTCGAAAGTCAGTTCGTCGAGCAGATTGCAATAATTGTTGTAAGGCATTACCGCCAGATTTTGGTAAAACCTGGGTCAAGATATGAATACCAACCTGACAATCTATCACGGCACGATGAGCTTCATAGAAAAATTTGAATTGATAGGCTAAAAATTCCAATTTACTGCTGCCAAAACCTTCGGCACTCCAATCAACATCGGCGATAGAGCAAGCCCAGTATTTTTCTTTAAATTCATCCGAAACCGCCTCCATAAAGGGGCGATCAAAACGTGCATTATGAGCAATAACCAATACACAATCTGACAACATATCGGTTATGGCTTGCATGTCTAAAGATTGACCTTTTACCATAGCATCAGTAATACCAGTTAGCTCAGTAATTTTAGCTGGAATAGCTATTCCGGGATCCTGAAAGCCATTATAGGCAGGTAAAATCCGATATATATTACCATCGGCATCATATTCAAATGGAACCATGGCCAATTCGATGACTTTATCTTCAGCATGATTCAGCCCCGTGGTTTCGACATCTAAAAATATGCATTTACGCAATTTCAAGTTTGACTCAGGATTAGCTGCCTTATGGTAATATTCTACCGGCTCAAAGCGTTTAATGACGCGATAATTTCCTGACTCTTCTAATTGTTTGATTAAATCCTGTTCCACTGTACACATCCCGCTAAAATTATTATTTTATAAAATTATCATGAAAAGCATCATGATTGTATTTATTTTTTAAGGTAAATTATATTCTAAATACCGTCGTAAATTGTTGTTTGCTATCAAAAATTTAGACAACATTATTTGACATTAGCATGATAACTGTTTTACTTACTATAATAATATCAATAAATAGGGTATTTAATGCTACGCCTTGTTCTAAAATATATTTGGTTGGGTTACTGTTGGCTTGAAGTGGCGGTGTTTACATTCGTATTATATTTTATATCGTGGTACCCGAAATTATTAAAACAACATCAATATCATTACTTATCCCGATTATGGTGTCGACTGTTAGTTCGAGCGTTAAATGTTGATTTACGGCTACACCAGAAAAATAAAACCAATTTACCCGACCATTATATCTTGGTTGCCAACCACCCCTCTGCATTTGAAGACTTTGGAATACCTGCTTTATTTAATGCCTATCCTCTGGCAAAAGAAGGCGTTAAAGATTGGTTTTTAATTGGGAAAATAAGTGCTGCTGCAGGAACCCTGTTTGTTAAACGCTCCGATCCAGATTCCAGGCAAAAAGTGGTCGAGGAACTAATGGATAAAATTAAAGCCGGTTACAATATTTCCATGTTTCCTGAAGGCGGTTGTTACGGTCGAAGAATTGGTGAGAAATTTCACACCGGTGCATTTGAACTGTCAATTAAAACAGGTGTTCCCATTGTGCCGGTATTCTTACAATATGAACAACAAGAAATATTTGAATGGCTTGATCCTGATACCTTATTGCATAAATTTTGGCATTTCATAACATCTCAAAATAATCATGCAAATTACTATATTTTTGATGCTATAAGCCCTGATGGATTTATAGATAAAGCCGATTTTGCGGAACACGTTAGAATAAAATATTTAATATGGCAAGAAAAATATCTTGATTGATTCTGCTATTACTAATTTATTTAACTTAATTAATCTCAGCAACTCATAAGCAAATGATGCAGTTTAAATTTGGGATCGATAAAAAAACAATCCTTAAACTCTGCTCAGGTTAATTAATATCTTCTAGACTATACCGTACAACTAAACTGTGTTTTTGACCGGCTTCAATAGCAACAACATCGTTAACGGCATTACCACTTTCAACACAGATCATATTTAAATAGCCGTTGTCACCCAAGTCGCCCATTTTAGTTGCTGTCTCTAACCACGGGTTCCATACGATGGTGGATAGACTGCCCTTTTTAGTAATAATAATTTTTCGATTGAATCCAATATCTTCAATAATACAATCTTGATCTGTTGAAATATAAACGCGATCCACTTCCTGTTTGATTTCAATATTTCCAGATTGTAGTTTGGAGTGAAAATTATCTAATTTATCAAGATACTCACATTCAGCTAACCCACCAATAATAATATTGCGCACATCACTGACATTAAAATACGTATGTAATGCCTCACCAATTCTAATAGTGTCCTGACTGTGATTGTAAGTAACTAATTCAAGCTCCAACGTCTGTCCTATAGTAAAAATACACTCGACTCTAGTATCCGCATTGAATTGTGACGCAGGTATATTATCCGAATGTAGGCTTAACACCAATTGAGTTTCACCAGAATTTAGTAATTCCGTCGATTCAATTTGCCACATGACGGTTCGTGCAAACCCGTGTGCGGGGAACTCTGGCTTTGTTTGGTGAGCACCGAACCAAGGCCAACAAATGGGAATACCACCTCGTATTGACTTTTTAGTTACAAATTTTGCACCTTCGGATAACCAAATTACCGGTTTAGAGTTATGTGGTTGCCACTGCGTTAGATGAGCACCTTGTAATTGAATTGCGGCTTTTGCAAACTCATTAGTAATCTCAATATACAATAATCCAGTTAGTTCGATTTGTTTTATTTCAATCGAACCTTCAATTGCAAATTTTTCATTTAATTGTGTCAATAAGTTATTCATATTCAGTGTATTTTTTTGCACTACCATAAACTTTTTCTGCGGGATATTTTTGTGCATTCAGTTTCATTTTTGACTCTACAGCTTGATTCAAACTTATATTTAATACATCAGATAACCGTATAAGATAAATAAGTACATCGGCTATTTCTGTCTCAACCTCAGCTAATTTATCGTCTGCTAATGATAGGCTTTGCGGTTCGGTTAACCATTGAAAATGTTCTAAGAGCTCAGATGCTTCAACGTTTAATGCCATTGATAAATTTTTAGGTGAATGAAATTGGTTCCAGTCACGATCATTTGCGAACTGTCGCAGCTCAGCACTTATTTTTGTTATATCCAACTCTTGAGTCATATTACATACCGTTATTAAACTTATCAGTTTGTGTTACGCCGCTGGCTCTAACTTGAGATAATGCCGTTGCATATTCAGCTAATATATTTAGAGTCCAATTTAAACGCTCACGATAAAAACTATCTGATTTTTCATCATTATCAGCATTTGCACCATTTAATATTTGTTCGACATGGCGAACAATAACGTGTTCAGGAATATAACACAGTCGATTATTTTTATAACTGCTCATTCGTAATTCTGCAACAGGATAACTACCACCATCACCGGATGATACTGTCACAATCATTGCAGGTTTATGTCCCAGTTCATTTTTACTAAATAATAAAAAGAAGTTCTTTAAACCCGACGGAACTTGGCCGTGCCACTCAGGACTGACTATGACAAAAGCATCACTATTGGCGAGTTTCTCTTGATAAGGCGCTAACAAGGTGGTCCATTTTTCATCACCATCCCATATACCAGAATCCCATAATGGCAGAGGATTATTGGCCAAACTAATGATGTCAACATCCTGACAGATTCCATTTAACAATATCGACTCAACAACTTTTGCAACCTTCATGCTCTGAGAAGGAGCACGGTGACTACCACTGATTATCGAAATTTTCATACTACCATCACTATTTCACCTGTTAATTAATTGAATGCTTTTTTACAGCTTATAGTACACAAATTTAGCCTGCGTATTAACTATTTATCACAAGCCACGTTCCACAAGCACGGTTAAGTGGTACAAAAATAAATCATTACGAAATAGGCTATCCTATACTTAACACTCACTTTGTAATAATAATGGTACAATTTTTGTGGTTTATATCTCGACACAAATTAAAGACGATACTCTGTGACCAATTCCATTAAAAAATCTGCTGATGTCTTTAATCGAAGTGTTATTGACATGAGCTTTACGCTACTTCGGACTAAAAATCCAAAGCTCGCACTAAATGTTCGGAATATTTTATTCCAAGATATTTTACAAAAAAATGGCTCTATCCCAAGCAATAAACACACCGATACTTTTATTGTTAACTTAGACTCATTTCAGGTTCGAGCTATTATCGAGATCCTAAGTGAAGTAATGGCAGAAAGCCAACAATTAGACCCCAAAACAAACACCAGTATTTTTAGACCCGTATTAATAGAATCAATTTTAAATGAGTGGCTAGAATTAGCTAAATTGATGCTCTTAAAAATACAATTCAAATCAAAAGAAAGCTAAGTTTCGTCATCACAGGCAATTACTCTTTTACATCCTTAACGTAACTCTCTAAAATAACACATTTATAATGCAACAGAGATAGGTCGTCATGCATATACAGTGGTATCCGGGTCATATGCACAAAGCTCGAAAACAAATAAAAGAAACCTTGCCCAAGGTTGATATGATAATTGAAGTTCTTGATGCTCGAATACCGTTTAGCAGCCAAAACCCACTATTAAACTCGCTCCGGGGTGATAAACCCTGTATTAAGATATTGAATAAAAGTGATCTTGCCGATCCTGTACTATCGAAAATATGGCAACACTATTTGGAACAACAAAAAAATATTAAAACAATCGCATTATCATCGGCTCAGCCCGAAAAAATGCGCACAATAATCGATTTGTGCCACAAAATATTACCTGTCAAAGGACAATCAGATCGCGGAATACATGCCATGATTGTCGGAATTCCGAATGTTGGTAAATCAACATTAATCAATATATTGGCAAAAAGAATCATAGCCAAAACCGGTAACGAGCCAGCAATAACCAAAAACCAACAAGTAATCAAGATCGAAAATAATATAACGTTATTAGATACACCCGGTATGTTGTGGCCCAAAATTGAAAATGAAAATAGCTCTTACAGACTAGCCACCACCGGTGCAATTAAAGATACGGCTATTGATCATACTGATATCGCTTTTTTTGCTGCTGATTATTTATTACAAAACTACCCTTCAACACTACAAGGCCGATACCAATTTGAGACACTACCCGAAAATGAATTGGAATTATTAGAATACATCGGCAAACAACGTGGTTGCTTACGCGCAGGTGGAATGGTTGAATTAAATCAAGTTTCTACCATATTTTTAAATGAACTACGAAATGGCACTTTAGGAAATATTTCATTTGAGACTCCTGAAGTCATTGAAAAAGAATTGGCTGAACTCGAGCTTATTAATAAACAAAAAGCAGAAAAAAAAGCCGCTCGAAAAGCTAACTTTAAAAAAAGAAATCGATAAAGTATGGATTATTTTGTTTGGTCAGTTGACCCGGTATTTTTTAGCCTAGGTGCCGTTAGCATACGCTGGTATGGTTTATTATTTTCCACCGCATTTGTTAGTGGTTATTTCATAATGCATTGGATTTATAATAATGAGAAAAAAAATACTAACGAAATTGATCGCTTATTGTGGTATCTCATCGGCGGAACCTTGATCGGAGCACGACTAGTACACGTATTATTTTATGAACCCGCATTTTATTTTGAACATCCACTTAAAATACTGTTTATCTGGGAAGGTGGCATTGCCAGTCATGGTGCTGCAATCGGCATTATGCTGAGTTTGTACTTCTACCAACGCAAGGATGAAATGTCATTTTTATGGTTAATTGATAAGATATCCATTCCAATTGCATTCGCTGCATTTTGCATTCGACTTGGTAATTTTTTTAACTCTGAAATTATTGGAAAACCGACAACAGTACCGTGGGCAGTTATATTTAAAAAAGTTGATATGTTACCCCGCCACCCAGCACAATTATACGAATCTATAACCTATCTAAGTATTTTTATAGTGTTAATATATTTATACAAAAAGACGGAAATTAAACAGCACCACGGTGCTCTGTTTGGAATCTTACTATTTTTGGTATTTTTATCGCGTTTTTTTATCGAATTTATAAAAATACGCCAAGAAAATTATGATATGGCCATTGCACTCAATACCGGTCAATTACTTAGTATCCCTTTTATGATTATTGGACTACTTTTATTGAACTATTCATTACGAAAAAGGACTAACTTAAACAAATAATCTTGACGCTAATCAAAACCAAAATATATTTGTGTTTATAAAATAAGACTCATTTTAAGTCGGAACGAGCAGTATGGCAATCAGTATAGAAATTAAATATGTCCATTAAAATAAAATTAATTAGCATAGTACTAACAATCAGCATGTTTAGCGTTACTGCACAAAGCAGTTTTGCAACAGAAAATGATCCTTTACTTTTTTCTGATCAACCGTTAACTGAACGTTTAACCCATCCAGATTGGTTTACCTTGAGTTTTTTAGAGTTAGCCGAAGACTTAGCAGAAGCCAATAAAAATAAACGCGGCTTAATCATTTATTATAGCCAAGGGTTCTGTCCTTATTGTAAAGCCTTTATAAAAAATAATTGGGAAAAAAAAGACATTGTAGCCTATACCAAAAAACATTTTAATGTCATTGCAATTGATGTACTCGGTTCAAAACCATTAACCGGATTTGATAATAAAAAATACACCGAAAAATCCTACGCAACCTCACAAAGAATGAATTTTACACCCTCTCTCGATTTTTATGATAATACCGGTAAACTTGCATTACGGCTTAATGGTTATCGCCCACCCTATCAATTTCGAGCTGCACTAGAATATGTATCCGACGGGCATCATAGAAAAGAAAAATTTAAACATTATTTGGCTCGTGCAGAATCCGCTTTAAGTTATGGCCAAAATGAGTTGAATGAACACGAGTCATTTGAAAAACCGCCTTATGATTTAACAAAGCCTCTAGAAAAAAATAAAGGCCATACATTAGTTATATATGAACGCAAAAAATGCCACTCCTGTGATGTATTACACGCCGGTCCAATGAATTCAAAAAAAATAAATTCGTTATTACGTCATTTTAAAGTTGTGCAACTTGATATGCAATCAGACACTGCCGTAACCACACTTACCGGGAAAAAACTAACCGCAAAATTCTGGGCTGATCAACTCGATTTTGATTACGCTCCAACACTCATATTCTATGATAAAAAAGCCAAAGAAATTATGCGGGTAGATTCATTAGTTGGCCTGTACCGATTACAAGGTGTATTAGAGTACATCGACAGTAAAGGTTATTTAAAATACCCTACCTTTCAATTATGGAAGCAACGTTTCTTAAAAAATTGAAATAAATAAAATCTCTAGTCTTTTTTATTAAATTCAATCTTTTCAATATTTGATTTAGTCGAAGTATCAACCTCGTTTAATATCGTATCCGGAATTGATTTTTTGGTTTTTGCGCCTAATTTTTTAAGTGCTTCGGTCTGACTCACTACACTGCCCTTACCTGAAATTAAACGACTACTCGCTGTTTGATACGACTCTTGAGCCTTATCAATTTTATCACCAACATCTTGCAATGCCTCAACAAAGCCAACAAATTTGTCATACAATTTACCGGCACGGCTGGCAATGTCCTGTGCATTTTTATTTTGATACTCGTAACGCCACATATTATGAATAATTTGTAAGTTCATGGTTAAGGTAGATGGACTGACTAAAAATATCCCCTTACTAAAAGCTTCATGGAATAAACTATCATCAGATTCAAAAGCCAATATTAGTGCCGGTTCAATCGGTACAAACATCAATACCATATCCAAGGAATTAACTCCGATGAGTTCATCATAACTTTTAGCGTTAAGTTCTTTTATATGAAGACGAATTGATGCGATATGTTCATCCAATGCAGTTTGACGCGTCACATCATCTTCAGCAGAAAAATATTTATCATAAGCATTTAATGACACCTTTGAGTCAATAACTACATCTTTATCATCTGGTAAATGGATGATGACATCAGGAAAATACAATTTTCCCGCTTCACTACGGTAACTCTCTTGCGCGTCGTATTCGCGACCTTTTTTAAGGCCTGAGGCTTCTAACACACGTTCAAGAATTACTTCCCCCCAGTTGCCACGTGTTTTACTTTCGCCTTTTAAGGCATTGGTTAGATTAATCGCATCCTGACTGATTTTTGAATTGAGTTCTTTTAAACCTTTAATTTCGTGAAATAATGACTGCCTATCCTTGGTTTCCTTATCATAAACATCTTCAACTTTTTTCTTAAAGTCACCTAACTGCTGTCGCAAGGGATCCAATACCTGACTAATATTATTCTTATTCTGTTCAGATAATTTTTTACTTTGAATATCAAGCACTTTATTGGCCAGATTTTCAAATTCAATAATCATTTTAGAATTAGTATCTTCTAATTGCTTTAAACTTTCTTTGTTTTGTTTACTTTGTTCTTCTAGCCTGGTTTTTAGTTCAGCTATTTCTGCATTGTATTCATTTAATAATTGCTGGTTTTGCTTTTCACTTTTTTTGGTAACGGCCAATTCTGATTCAAGATTGATCACCCGCTCCAATTTTTGTTGCGCAACAGCCTGCGCTGTTTTAGCGTCATGTAACAACGCAATAGTATCATCCAATTTTAACGTTTGATGATTTAAATTTGATTTTAATTGTGCAATTTCAGTATCACGTGCACTTAATTTTTCGGTAGATGATTGTAACTCTAACATTATTTCGCTATTGGCCGTTTTTAAAACCAACGCGATATGACGTTTATACATTAGCATAATACCAATACCACCCAAAATAACGCCAACAACAAATGTAATAACAGGAGTAATATTTTCCACAACAGCCTCGTTTTAAGTAAAAAGTAATCGTTTCCTTTATCTGATTCTAACGCGAAAATTACAAAATCTCGGATAAAATCACCAGGATTAGTGAAATTTTCAACTGAACCATAATCTAAATTGTGCTCGTTTGTAAGACATACTTGACAGCTTACTAACTAGTAAGTATGTTAGAGTAATGCATAATAACCGATCCACCAAAGATAAAATTCTCGATTTAGCAAGTATCATTCTGCAACAACGCGGTTATAACGGTTTTAGTTATAGCCATATTGCAAGCCAACTTGGTATTCGTAATGCTGCGATACACTACCATTTTCCAGTTAAAGCTGATTTAGGTGCAGCCATGATACAGCGCTATCAAAACCAATTTAACTCATGGGTCAGTTACCATGAACTCAAATACAGCACACAATATGAAAAATTGCTCGATGCCTATATTACAATTTCACGTAACTTTATTCTGCAACAAAATACTATCTGTCCGCTAGCCGTGCTTGAAGCCAATTTCACTGTATTTCCAGATAACATGAAATTACAAACCCAAAACTTGAGTAAAGATATTCGAACTTGGTTCAGTAAGCTACTTGAATCGGGACGCAATGCGGATTGCTTCAAGTTCATGGGTAGTGCTAACAGCAAGTCCTTGGTCGTATCAGCCGCACTGCAAGGTGCATCGATGATGGCTCTGGTTGAGTCCCTTGACGTTTTTGAAGCTAGCGTCATTCAAATTAAATTGGAGCTGGGATTAAACCATGAATAATCGCCAAACTAAACTAAACCAGCAGTCTAAGCCGAACAAGTTAGTTGGTACTAACTTTCAAAAAAAATTAAGAAAATCAAATACAAAGCCAGCCTTTGCCATAAAATTGATGCGCTCAATATTCTCTGTACTCGAATTTATTAGCCCCAGCCTTGCAGGCTGGTGGGCAATACAATTGTGGGTATCAACACGGCGATACCCTGAGCCTGCTCGTGAAAAACAGTGGTTTAACGAGGCCACAGTTTCAGAGCTGGAACATCAACATGGACCAATCAAATTGTATCGGTGGCAACAACAACAATTAACTGCACCAACGGTACTACTAATCCATGGTTGGAATGGTCGCGGGTTACAATTAGCGGGATTCGTAAAACCACTATTAGAAAAAGGTTTTAATGTCATTAGTTTTGATGCGCCCGGACATGGCCGAAGCCCTGGCAAACAAAGCAATTTGTTACGGGTGGCCGATGTGGTACAGCACATATCAAACTCGATTGGTGTAATTGACAGCGTGATTAGCCATTCGTTTGGTGCAATGGTAATGGCAAAAGTGGCTGCCGATGGGTTGAAAATTCGCAAAGCTGTCGCCATTAGTGCACCTAAAAACGTTGATTTTCTAATTCACGCTTTTTGTGCTTTTCTTAACATTAAAGCCAAAAGCAAAGAAAATTTGCTAAAACGCATCAAATCACGATTTGGCCATGATATATTTCCACGTATATCAACCTTGAACAATGTTAAAAAGCTATCGATAGCCGGATTGATCATCCATGACGAGCTCGATGAAGATATTCCTATCGTACATGCTAAAGAATTAAATAAGGCTTGGTTGGGCTCTGAATTATTAATAACTCAGAATTTAGGGCATCAAAGAATTTTACGAAATCAAATAGTAATAAATGCAACTGTTGATTTTATTGCTAAAAATAAGCATTAATAGACTAGTGATTTAAGTAGTCGTAACTCAGCTCAATTGTTTTATTGTAGTTAAAACCTTGATAGTCGCCATTAGTAGTAGAGTAACCACGTGGATTACATAAAATCCGCGTACCGTTAATTTCGTAATCGAAATTATCATGGGTATGACCGTGTATCCAATACTGTACCCGTTTTTCGTCCATTAGCGATTCTAAATCACTCGCAAATGCGGGATTTAAAATATTATCCTGATAGCGAGGATGGGTTGATTGTCGTGAAGGTGCATGATGAGTGACCACTATAGTTGGTCCATCATAGGATATATCCAATGCCCGCGTTAACCAATCTCGGCTCTGCTCATGCAGTAATAATGAGGTCTCGGGTTCAAACGGCCAGCCGTCATATTTAATAGCACGGAAGTCACTCATTCGATCTTGAGCTGCCCGCATACTTTGTGATTTTAGCTCAGAGCCATTTAATTCAAAGTCTGTCCATAAAATTGACCCCAGAAATCGAACACCGTTTATAATGGCTACATTATTGTGCAGTACATAAATATTCTCAGGTGCACGCGCTTTTAATTCATCGATGATATCTAAATCATGATAATAAAATTCTAGATTACCAGGAATGTAAACAACGGGAGTATCCGGAAAATGTTTGATAGCCCAACCGAGTCCCTTAAATCCTTCGCCAATACCGCCAGCTAAAACAACGACATCAACCTGGCTAGTAGGGGGTTGAAAATTGTCTGACTCAACATGTAAATCACTATAAATTAGAATATTCATCAGTAATTAAATTTCCTCTATTACACAATTTGGTGTTGCTCCCTTGCTTCACCTGTACCGACTTATCGTTTATTTATAATCAACTTCTAATATTCATGTCACTTTATTATGTGACTCGATAATGACTGTACCGTACTTGCTTGTAACCAGTGTAATAAAAATAATATTATTTATTGTGCTGTTACTCACACTTTATGATATTTGGCCTTTTTATAGTTTCATACTATGACTTCAATCATTACACACAGTCTAACGCCTACAAAATAAGAACATTATGTTGAAAGCTAACACGTAAATTGTTGACGCTACTAAAAAATTACAGCTAGTAAGTTTAGAACTATTATAAAGGAACTAAACTATACTGCACTTTCAAAATATAGTTTAGTTTGAGAATATGACAGACTGATGTAAATAGAAAATTTACATCAAATTTAAATAATAATGAAAAGTAGTGTCTTTAATGTGACTCACGTTTATTTCTATCCGCCAAGTTTTGCACGAATGATTTAAGTTCTAATTTTCCCCAATTTATTGCATCGGCTTCAGTTGCAAAACCATCCTTACTTTTTGAGACATGAAATTTCTTTGACGTCACTTTACGGACTATTTCTGCTGTCCAAGTTTTTTTGTCAGCGACAACCCGATAGTCAAATTTTTTACCTTTGCTCATGTTTTTATCCACTTTAATTTATTCATTGTTATTTCTTCCACTGGAAACCAGTATCAGCTTCATCATTTTCTCGGTATTTAAGTTCTAAGCCCTTCAGAAAAAGCCGTAAAATTTGGTCTTTACACTCAACAAAATTTTTATGGCTGGGTTTTCTAAAAAATGCACTTAACTCTGATTTACTTATTATAAAATCCGCCAAGGCTAAGATATCAACCACCTCATCCGCCTTTAAATTTAAGGCAATTTTTAGCTTATTAAATATCTTATTGTTATTCAAACGTTTCTCAGGAACGGCTTGCTCTCCGTCCTTTTTACCCCGTTTATCATTGATTAAACCATTTAAAAAAACAGCCAACGTGACATCGTTGCATTTCTGAAAATCAGGATCTTCTTCTTTTTTTAACCAATCACTGATTTCTGCTCGTGTTACGGTGAGATCAGCAGAACCAAAAATAGAAATCATTTTGGTGTCACTAAAATCAAAAATATAGCGTACTCGACGTATTATATCGTTATTTTTCATAGGTATTATTTACTTTTTTGTATGCGAATTTTTTCATTATTAAATTCAATAATATCACCTGATACTATTTTTTTACGTTTTTGGGTTTCTATTTGGCCATTTAGCAAAACCAAACCTTCAGCAATAACTGATTTAGCCTCACCACCACTCGATGCCATACCTTCAAATTTTAAGATCTTATATAATTCAACAGGTTCTAACTTTATTTCGACATCTCTCATGCGGTAACAACTCTCATATTCTAAATAACATTACTAGTGTGTAGTTTTATGGACTCAAATGTAAGGATATCGATTAACGTCGAAATACAATATTAAATAATGCGATTAAAATTAACGGTACTGAAATATAAAGACCAAATAATTCAGATGCTTTAGCGCCTTGCATAACTTCATTCAAAATATCAACATTGTCAGTATTGGCCATAACAATCTCAATATGTTGTGAAGTCATTATTGTACCAATATATCCAATAATATAAGGAATAAAAGTCAAAAGACTTGATACAACCAATATTGTTTTATCCCTAACAAACATTTGGGTTATTAACAATATTAGCGTAATGACGGCTATAAATACTATTATATACCCCCACGTACCACTATTTATAAATAATTCGAGCATTCACTGATATCCTTATGTTACTACCCAACTATATTATCGAATAGCTCCTTGTATAGTACCATTCTACATCATTTCAAATGGTTAATGTGTTAGCACTTTGTATAGTCAAAAACTATAAAACCTCTGGTTGCTTACCTAATACTTCAATTTGACGACTCAAACTATTTCCATGTTCATCAACCAGCGTTAATACATGGATTCCAGGCTTAATTTGAAACTCTCGTTGATGGAAAGTATCGGTTTTGCCAATATAGTGCTTATCCAAATGCCAATACAAGGTTGCATTTCGATCCCGATGTACCGCTTTAAAAATAGTACTACCGCGCTTTTCATCAAGATAAATAGGAATGTAGATCTTGGTACCCGGCGTTGGGTATAAGATTTCAATGGGATTATTAAGGCCGTTTAGAGTATTCCCTGTTGAGCTATCGATAGCAGCTATATTGGCCTCACAATCTTTCCGATACGGTGGAATAGTGCGGTAGTTAGCATGTAACTGTTTAAAATAAAATTCCTGACCGGCAGGTAATATAAACCAGTTTTTATGGCGCATATTGCTCACTTTTTCACATTGGCCATGAACCCGCCAACCATTCCGGTCTAAATGTACCACAATGTGATTTTGACTGGTTTTATCAAAATGACTTTCCTTTGGTATCCATTGGTTTTTAGTAGCACAATATTGATTTGCTAAGTAACCGTCATTTTCACACACCAACACTTCTTTCATTAAATAATACGGTGCTTTAAACCAACCACCACTGTCCAGACGGTTAAAAATATCAAACAAAATCGGTGCCGCAGCAGATACGCCGGTTAATCTAGGCCGACCTTCACCGCTGGCATTACCGACCCAAACTGCAACAGTGTATTGTGCAGTGTTGCCTACCGCCCAAGCATCACGCAGACCATAGCTAGTGCCAGTCTTCCACGCAATTTTTTGACTGCTATTAAAATTTTTCCAATAGCCTTCATCACCCGGTCGGGATACCTCAACTAGAGCTTTTAAGGTTAACCAAGCCGCCGCAGGCTGAATTTCTCGGGTATGACTCAATTTAGTGTTGCTATTACTGTCTCGCATCACTTTTAATTTTTTATAAGGAGTGTCCAGTGCCACATTCGTTGCTTTTGCAATATCGGCCAGATTAGCATACATGCTTGCAATGTCCCATAACGTACCTTCGGCACCACCCAAAATTAAAGTCAGACCATAATTTTCTGGTGTACGATGTAAAGTTGACATGCCCATGTTTTTTAGCAAGTCGTAAAAACGAGCCACACTATGTTGTTTTAACATGCGAACTGCTGGGATATTCAATGATCGCGCCAATGCAATTTTAGCCGGTACGGCACCTCGGTATAGTCGGTCATAATTTTCTGGACTATATCCTGCATATTGAGTGGGTAGATCGGCTACCAGAGTATCCGGTAAGATTTCACTTTGTTGTAACATACTGGCGTATAACAGCGGTTTTAAAATACTGCCTGTACTTCGAGGCCGATGAATTAGATCAATGGCATAACCCAATTCAAAATCATTAACGGTATTACTATTACCAATATAGGCCAACACTTCAAATGTTTCATTATTGATAACTAATGCAGCGGCATTATGAATTTTTGATTGACTCAATTTTTTTGAATGTTGAAATACAATATCACGCACAGCAACTTGTAATTGCTGATCAATAGTACTGTATAAACGTGAACTTTTTTTAACGTTACTTGCTTGGCGTTTTAAATTTTCAGTCTCAAGTAAATGTGATGCCACATTAGGTAGCGGTAAAGGCTTTTGAGGTAAGTTTTCACTTAGCGCCAAGCTCAGTGTTGTTTTAGATATACTCTTATTTTGAAATAGACTCGCCAATAACGCATCACGCTTTTGTTTGAGTTTTTGTCTATTTCGTGCAGGATGAATCAATGCTGGGCTGTTTGGCAAAACCGCGAGAGTACACGCTTCAGCCCACGATAATTGGTTCGCATTGCGTCCAAAATAGCGCCATGCAGCAGTTTCTAAACCAACAACATTGCCACCAAACGGCGCATGGCTTGCATACAACGCTAAAATTTCTTGCTTGTTATACGACAGCTCCAAACGTAGCGCCATGATCATTTCAATAATTTTTTCAACATAACTGCGTTTGTTATTTTTTCGAGCAAGTCGAATAACTTGCATTGATAATGTGCTAGCACCACTGACAATTTTATTTTGACTGATATTTAAATACAACGCACGTGTTATCGCGACGGGATCAACTCCCCAGTGGGACATAAATCGTTTGTCTTCAAACTCAATGATGGCCGAAGTAAACTTATCCGCTAAATTATTTTTCTCTATCGGCGGAAACCGCCATTGCTCATCAAGCGCAATGCGAGCACCAAGTAAACGGTCGTTTCGACTTAGCAAAATAGACGAATAGGGATCATTAAATAACGGTTCTGGCAGGCACAACCAAAAACTACTGCCTGCCAAAATCAGCGCAATGAGCGTAATAACTAATCGGCGCTTTTGACGACTTGTACCCATAAACCTTTAGTCCGTGCATGTTTGCTAGCATCATACATTGCTTCAACCGAGATACCAGGAAGATAAAAACGTCCTAAATAGGAGGCGTTCATTAACACTGTAAATTGTTTTTTCTGAGACGCTTTAAGCGAAAAATAACTGTATAAACGATCATCCCTAATATCTTGATAATCCATTTTAACATTATCACTAGTGCTATCCGTTTCATCATTGTTAAAGCGTTTATTATGAATCTGCCAACCAGATGGAATCACGTGTGTTAAGGCTAGGTTAGTCAAGTCCACTTGTGTTTTATTCATCACAACAAGTGTCGCAACAATATCCATACCTTGTGTCAATTGTGACACATCCAATGTTTTCCCCTTCGTGTCGTGATAACTCACTTCTAAGAACAAGCCTTGTGAAGATGCTTGTTCGACACCGGCTTTAGGTATGCCTTGAACAGATACTGAACCATATAACATTTTAGCCGCGTTATTTTTAATATTCAGTTGTTCACCCGATAACGTAAACCCATCTAATGTCTGTTGATAGATAGGCGAGCTTGAGATCAATGCTTGTTTCGCACCAGTTTTTCCTGCAACACTACGTTGTTGGCTGAATTTAAACGTGTAATCCGGTGTTTCACCTTGACCAGCAATAAAATGACTCATTGCTAATAATGCATATGCGACACTTTGCGTGCTTTGCCATTGACCCGATGATAATTGTGCTGCAATGCTATCAGCTAATTGCTTGGCATCATCTGAACGTCCCATCTTAACCAGAGTACTTAATACAATAGCTTGGTCACGTAATTTAGAACCGAAGGTAATTCCTTCATGCGCATACTCGGGCATTTCGGTGCTACTGTTTAATACTAGCTCACTCGCGGCATCGGCTTGACCTGCAACTTGGTATGCTTGAGCTAACTGCCAACGTGCAATTGTTGACAGTTTTCCAGATTCACGCAGACGATTCATGGCCGCCATTTCAGCCTTATTAGCGAGAGCCAAGGTATACAAACGGTAAGCTTGTTCTAATTCAGATTTTCCCGAACCGGCCACCCAACTATTTGCTGCACGTGCTTGGTAGCTTAACCACTTTGACATTAACCCTTGAGGCAAGAAATAACCTTTACTTTGTGCTTGTAACAAAAAGTGTCCGGCATAATTACCACCCCAAGGTGATGGTGCACCACTACCACCCGGCCAGTATGAAAAACTGCCATTGGCATTTTGAAATTGCTGCAGTCGTTTAATTGCTGCATTAATATTAATATCAATGCTTTCTTTGCGTTGTTGTTCTAACTTAACAAAACGCGACAAGAATAGTTGCGGAAATACTGACGATGTTATTTGCTCAATACAACCATGAGGATAGCGGATTAAATAATTCAAACGGTTTTCAAGGTTCATTGGCAATACCGAAGACAACTCTAAAGTCACTTTATTGGTATCTTTTAATCCATGAGGCACAATGGTACTTTGCCAGTCGCTGTCAGGTGCAATTGTAAATTTGGTTTGTCGCACTGTTGCTTGATTTGCGCTACGAACATCAATATAAACTTCTGACTCCGTTTTGTGTTTGCCACTAGTGGCAACAAATCGAATATGGCCTTTACCCAGTTGTGGTTTCACTTTCACCTTTAATACCCCAAGTTTATCACCTGTTGTATCAAAATGAACTTTAACTTCAGATTCACCGATTAATTCAAAATGATCATCAAGGATAATTTTTAAAGTAACGTCTTTTATTTTTTCATCCATCACAAACAACGCAACCGGTAAAGTCATTTCCTCATCAGGTCCAATAACACGTGGTACAGTCGCAAGCAGGCTTAATGACTCTCGAACAAAAACCGATTTGCTGGTTTTGCC
>CAYQUC010000064.1:0-19113 GCA_964420605.1 uncultured Thioalkalispiraceae bacterium
ATAGTGTTGGGGTTTTAATGCTGGATTCCGGCTCAAAACATTACCGGAATGACGGTCTTTTAAAATATCTACGCATGATAAAAAGCCTTGATATTACTTTTTTTCTATCAAGGCTTCATTTCATTGAAAAAATTCGACTGTTAATAAATTGATTTTACTAAATATGAAAACCCCATACCATCGATAGTACTTCAGTTAAGTTTGCATATTCTGATTGCTCGGCTTTAATAAATTCAGTTCCACCAATTGTAGATAATGCGGTTTTAATTAATTCTTTGGCTTTATCACTGGTTAAGGCTGCAATTAGTTTTTCCTGAGAGTCACTGTTGATGACTGTGGTATTAACGGTTAAACCACGAGCAGGGATTTTATTTTGAGTAATGTAAATTATTTTTAAACCGCCTTTATTTTTGACTTTTTTAAACCAAAACTTGTCTCTAACAATAGCAGCAACGGCTTTACCTGTTTTAATACATTCGATAGCGTGTTTAAAACTTTGGACTGGTACTAACTCTGGTGTTCTAATTGGACTGTTATAAAGATTTAGATAAGTTAATGTACCAAGATGTGGTATTGACGGAGCACAAACACGTTTATTCACTAATTCTTTATAATTGGTTACTTTACTATCGGCTTTAACAACAACCGCAAATTTTAATTCGCCGGGTTGCTTCACTAGCACAATGTGTTTCATTTTATCTAAACGGTATTTGATAAAATGCGGCCCATCTAAAATCATATCATAGTAACCTGCTTTCATTTTACGTGTGTATTCATGAAAAGTAGCCGATGGCTTTACCACAATTGGACGACCTATCAGATCTCCTAAGTAATTTGCTAACGGCTGATAATTTGCTTTGGTTATTTCTACTGACTGTGTTGGTGGCGTTCCAAAGATTAAAGGGTTCTCAGCCAATGCATAACTAGAATGTAAAAAGCTTAATAATAAGCCCAAAAATATGACTAAACGACCCTGCGACTTCATCGATACACCTCGAAACATTAGAAATTTATAATATTCGCATATAATAACTTGAGTCATAAAAATGTAAATATAAAAATCGGTTATTTGCGTATTAGCGATTAAAATAGAGTTTAATCTCAATAAACACGCTAGAATACGCACATTTATTAGGCTAATATAGCCATAAATTTAGTAGCATTTAATTAAGTGAATTTAGAGATTAATATTAATACAACACAACTCATCGAAATCACCCAACTTTGGGCTCCCAAAATTGGCTTGGCTATCCTCATTGTTTTACTTTTTTGGTTAATTGCCCATTTTTTAAGCAAGGCACTCATCAAACTTGGATTAAAAACCGAGCTAAATGATCACGTGATGCGCTTGTTAGCCCGTACGGTTAGAATCATTTTATTATTAATAGGCTTAATTTCTGCACTTGCTACACTCGGAATCAATGTATCGGCTTTGATCGCGGGATTTGGTTTAACAGGATTTGCAGTTGGCTTTGCCTTAAAGGATACTATTTCAAACTTATTATCTGGGATTTTATTATTATTGTATCAGCCCTTTTCAATAAAGGATCGCATCTCGGTCAGTGGTAAAGAAGGTGTCGTTATTGGAATAGATTTGCGCTATACCACCTTAGAAGATGCGAACAACAAAATATTAATACCCAATTCTAGTTTATTCACGAACTCTATAACTATCATAAATAAAAAAGACGATACTGAGCCCAGTAATTAAATACGCGTATTAACGCCACTATTGTCCAATTTTAAGCGCCCGAACATCATCCCAATCAGCATTATCTGCGGAAACAAATCCTTTTAATTTAATGGATCGTAATAATTGCCGTCCATCTGGCGTTGTATGCAATGTTTCTAAAGCCAATTTTACCCGTGCAACGACATCAGCTGGAACTCTCTTATGAACTGCTATTGCATGTGGGGTATAAGCTTTTGTGGTCCAGAGGATTCTAAGTTTTGATGATATTGCTTTGTCGATCTTTTTAAATGTTCGCTTTACACCACCACCAGCAACAAAACTTTTTTTCTCTATGCTGCGATAAACTGAGTCGTGAGATGAAACATATTCTGGCATTATAAAAATTTCTTCTTGTTTCATAAAAGCACGAGGCAAAATACTAGCTGCAAATGCAGTTTCTGATGGAAAAGCTAATTTCTTTCCATTTAAATCTTTCAATTTTTTAATCGGACCGTCTCGTAATACAACTACGATACCTTTTATCTTTTTATCTTTAGCTTTAACAACCGCATTGTAGTTTGCGGAATCATGAAATACAGTATAATGATACGGATTCATATAAGAAAAATCATAATGTTCTTGTTTTAAATGCTTCTCAAACTGAGGGATATTTTTATCAGTTTTCATGCGTAGTTTAACACCAGATTTTTTTGAAATATGTTGAAAAAGTGGTTCCCAGGTTTTTTTTGTTTGTTCCGCAGACTGTTGTGGTACGACACTAAAACTGTAAACGGTCTCATCTGCCTGAACTACATGAGGTATTTGTATCGCAACTAAAAAACACACTAATCCAAAATAAAGGGGCTTTAATTTCATTGTTTTTCTCCAAATGTCAAATGTATTTCGTCATAGTATAATATATCAATAACGAATTAGTTATATCGTCAAAGTCACGGTAAACTTAACAAAAAATTAAGTACGATTATAAAACGCATGAATCTACTTATACTTTATAAGTATAAATTGTTATTATAAAGTTATACTCAATTTAAGGAATACATAATGGACTCAACAAATATATTTAAAAGTTTAGACTTCGACAACATGGTAACAATGTATTATATTTTAATGACTATTGTGCATTTGGCATTTGCTGCGGCTGTTGCAAAAGAAGCGGGACGCTTAGTGCACTCTCGGGGAGCGACTATTTTAGTTGGCCCAGTGATGTGGTCGTTTGCTACAGTAATAGGGGGTGTTTGGGTTGCAGCAGTTTTTTGGGTATTACATCATTTGCCTTTATTTCAGCAATCAAATTATCGTGCTAAAAATGGGCCATAAGTTTAATAAGCACACGAGAATGACAGTAATTTTTTCACATCTTTTTAGTCGACTCGTATCCTATGTATATCTTTTATTTTACGAACCCAGGGAGACCATTTTCGTAAGCCTTCGGGAATATCCTTATATGCTTTTTTAGCTTCAGACACCGTGGCATAAGAACCAAATACAAGTGCATACCAACGTTCACCTTGACGTAAGCTTGAATAATATCCAGCTTTATTTTGTAGATTATTATTGATGTAATATTTTTCAATTAATTTTTTATTTTTACTGCTGGCAAGTTGTAAAGTATATCGAGAAGGCTCTAACTCTGTCACCCAGTGCTGTGGTGTGACGATGGTCCGAATCGCAATTAAACCAGATGGTTTTATACCTTGTACCATTAATTGATTGTATGCTTGAACCAGTCCTGAATGTGAGGCAATACGAAACCAGCGATTGGCTTCAGCACTATTTGGCTTGGTACCGAGGCCTTTTGTATAAAAAATTCCCAAATTATATTGCGCAACTGAATCACCTTGCTCTGCAAGTTCAGTCCATAAGTTTAACGCGAGCGTGTAATTGCCGTGATCGGTGGCATTAAGCGCGTTATGATTATCTTGAGAAAAGGCAATACACGGAATTGACTGTATAAAAAAAATAAGCGTTAAATATCCAACAAATTTAAAACGTGCCAAGTAATGACTATTACAGTAGCGCAAAATATTGCCCCTTTTAAAGCACAAATTTCGCTAAGTTTTTGACAGCCCTTAGCTAACTTTATGCATTAGAACAATCGTACGTATCCCTTGCACGATATCGTCCGGCTATAATGCTTGCCAACCAATCATAGAACAATAAATTTGCTTGTTGCTTTTCATCCGGTTGACACATTTGTTTATTTGGAAATGTATATTCCGGGAGTATCCTTGCCAAGTCTTGATAAGAGACAACTTCAACAAGAGTAGCGTCATAATAGACTCGACACATAAATTTAATATTAGATAAAAACTGCTGCTGCTTATTATTAGACAAATAATTTAAATCAATTTGAATAATATTGGTAAACCGACAACGTTCTAATATTTGTATTTTTAGTTCCGAATCATCATTAATATAATAAACTTCATCACGTTGATCATTTTTTAAAAATGGAAATAACTTTAACAATGTTACATAGTTATGTTCATATACCCACATAGGGTTTAATGATCGTAATTCAGAAATTGTATGACTCATTCAATACTCACGTAATTTACTAATTCTAGTAATTTTATCGGCATAAAGACAGCTATCTTAAATTTAATCGATAGTGATTGTGGTTAATACTTTCACATATAACGCTATTTTTATGTATTTTTACGGTTATTACAATGTAATTTTGTTTAAAATTTAAGGCTAGCGAATAAAATGATGTAGAGCTATAAACCAGTTACAGGCCTACTGCTGATAGTTCTACAGGAAATGTTAGTACAGGGATAAGACAGCGACGCACAAGCTTAAGCCGGTATCCAGTGCTATATCACAACTAGACTGGTGTACCGGTTTAAAAATACATAATCTATTTACTGAAAATTGGCTCTAAACGTTCTAAATCATTAATCACGCGCCACTCACCACCACCCTCTTCAACTTTAATTCTCCAGCTTTCCATTCTATCCAGATATTCCCTAGGATCGATATTATCCGAGCGTAATTTTGTGACGTTTACCGCAATAACAATGTAGCCATTTAAGCTCAATGGTATATCGCGCTTATAGCCTTTTTGCAATTCTTCTTTCAAATCAGAAAAAACAAGAATGGTCTTGGTGCCGGGTTTGGCTTCGTTTAAATATTCAATACCTTGCAACATGCCACCGGTAATATCGGTATATGCGCTGGGCTTAACTTCTTTTACAAATTTATCAATTACCTGACGAAAAACTCTTTTTTGTTGGTTGGCCATACTCGGGCGATCGTCAAAAGTTTGCTTATGAATAATATCTTTTTCATTAAAACTGCCCGTATCAATACGCGCAACTGCAAAAGTATCACCAGGCTTTAATTTGGCAAGTGTAAAATTAATAATACGTTGTGCTTGTTTAAGTTCTTTGGTGTATGTTCCCGAAGTGTCGAGTAACATATAAACACCTTGATCTAATGATACTTTTTTACTATCACAAGCCGTTAGTAGCAACACCATCAGTATTGAACCGATAAGTGCCATAATCCTGTTTTTCATATCCTTCCCCTATAATTATTATACTGACGCTGTTTCAGATTCGTGGCGATCACGAATTAATTTTTCGATCCATAACGGTACAAAAATAATGAGATCGTAAGCATGTATCAAACTACGACCAAAATAACGTGATGCTAGCCCAACAAAACGCAATAATATTGCTATTAATCGAAGACTTGCAACACCTAAGACACCCATAACTGTGCGAAATGAATGAACAAATGATTCAAAAGGAATAGCCACTAAAACTAATGCAAACGGTAATATAAAACCCAAGCCCATTTGAGCTGCTGTGGTTATCCACCGTAGTGAATTATCAACAATCAACTCACCTTGGTTAGCAATTAATGATGCCGCAACCGCAGAGTTTTGTTCTGACAATATTTCACGCATATAGGCTAAACCGGCTTCTACTGATGCAAGTGCGAATAAAAAAGCAAACGTCACCCATATCATCTTAACGCGTAACTTATCATTTAATGCACCAATAACAGGAAACAAACGCGTAATCCGCATTGATTCCATCATAAAAATACCCAAAGAGATTTCAACCAAAATAATAACCAAAGCTGCAACTTCGGACATCGGAAAGCCTAAAATTTGACTTTTAGCACCAACCATTTCAGACATTGGCAATGCAATTAAATTAAAATTGATCATTGCACCGCCAATGGCAATAGTTAAGACAAAGGCCGATATAAAAAACTGGGTTAGTGATGATGATGATTCCATGCGTACCGCACGATCCGATTGCTGAATAATATGTTCATAATCATCCATGCGGCGGTCGATCACTTTTGAGCGTTCAAGCAAGCTATTCACATTTTTATCAACTTGCGTTAAAACTGATAATAACTTACGCCAATGTGGCATCATTTTATTTAACAAACCGTGACGTTTATGACTTGAGCGTCGATATTCTTCCAGTGCATGGGTACTGGCTTTTTTTAAAGAATGATGGATATCATCTAAAATATTACCAACCGTTGGATCACCTTTTGACACCGGAATTTTAGCAACTGCTTCAACCGCCTTTACCCAACCCGGTGGCTCTGGTGGCACTTCGGTACTTTGAGAATAATCTTCATCAATTTTAGCGATGTCTTCAGACAAACGACGGTGCAATGATGGATACTCGGCTAAATCTTTACGTACAGTGGCATCAATTCGATCAAATTCACGCTCAATAATGCGCTCAGAATTTTCACGCCCGGCGGCTAACAATACTTCTTTATTGCGTGCGACTAATTTCGCTTCAGCAATTAAAACCGAATGTGAGCTTAAGCGCATGGAATAATGAACAACCCGGCTAAATGACAAAATCGCACGGTGTGCGGGTGTGCGAGCAAGGTAAAGTGCAATAGGAATGACGATGAACCAAAATAGTACACTTAAACCGACACTTGGGAAAATAATAAAAATATCTGAAAACTGCATGTTTTTCTCCTTATCTTAACAAGCCAATTTGCATTCGCTTGCTAACCATAGATAACTTTAGCTAATGTGATTATAAATACTAGCTAATTCATCACAATAATTGTGAAAATATTATTGTATGACCATAATTTTGTTTACTTTATGTACCGAGGGGGACATCCAGCAGTTCGCTTAGCCTAGCACGTAAACGCAGGTGGGATTGACTTAACAATTGACTAACACGCGATTCACTAACCCCCAAAATAGTTCCTATCTCACGCAAATTGAGCTCCACATCGTAATACAGGCTGATTATGAGCCGTTCTCGTTCGGGTAGCGTGGTAATAGCATCAGATAATACCGACTGTAGTTCGTCATTTTGCAGGCCTTCCATCGGCCCAAAGCTTTTAGTGTCCTCGCTCATGTTCGAAAATTCATCAGAAATTCCAAACTCATCAAAGTTTAGTACACGACAAGTATTGGCATCTTGTAAAATTTGATGATATTCCTGAATTGTGATCTCCATCAATTTTGCTATTTCATGGTCTCGGGCATCACGTCCGGTTGACGACTCGATGGTTTGCATGGCCTTGGCTAGATCTCGGGCTTTTTTATGGACAGATTTTGGTGCCCAGTCATTACGCCGTAGTTCATCAAGCATGGCACCGCGTACCCGAATTGTTGCATAAGTTTCAAAACTGGCACCTTGAGTCACATCATAATTTCTAGCAGAATCGAGCAAGCCCATCATACCGGCTTGGATTAGATCATCAACCACCACACTTGGTGGTAACCGAGCTGATAAATGATACGCAATACGCTTAACTAATGGCGCATGTTTTTCAACCAGTTCATTATTAATGACTGGTTGCGAGTTGTGGTATTTTTGATTTTGTGGCTTCAAGTAAATAATCTCTCAAATCAACTCGTTATAAATTAACTAGTAATCCATTTCTTATTTATACACGTTCCCTTGAGTTCTCTTTGTCGGCAAAAATAGGCTAATTCTTTAGTTGTTCAAAAATACCGTAGGTTTTTTCATGTAGTTAATTTAAATTAAAGATCCAATAAAATACAATGTGTTACCGGTAGAATTTGAAATTTTTCTCGGCTAAACAAAAAATTACAGTCAAAAAAAAATATTAATTTAGTGAACTGTGAACTCGGCAGAATTTTTATCGAGCTCAAGACGGAGGAAAGGGACTTAACTTTAGTGGCCTTATTTATATTTTTTGATAATTTGTTTCGCTATATCCATCAGCGGATACGCATTTTCTGTCGCACCAATTTTAAATGCTTCACCCGGCATCCCCCATACAACACTGGTTTTTTCATCTTGCACCATTGTTGGGGCTCCAGCTTCCAGCATTTCTTTTAACCCTTTTGCGCCGTCATCGCCCATACCCGTTAAAATGACACCAATTGCATTGGGCCCTACATTTTGTGCAACCGAACGAAACATGACATCAACACTGGGTCGATGGCGGTTAACAGCAGGGCCATCACTTAATTTACAAATATACAAAGCACCACTTCGTTGAATCATTAAATGGTGATTACCAGGTGCAATGTAAACGTGGCCGGGTAGAATTTGTTGACCGTCTTGAGCTTCGCACACCGTCATTGCAGAACTGGTATTCATTCGTCTTGCGAACGGTCCGCTAAAAGCTTCTGGAATGTGTTGACTAATAATGGTTCCGGGTGCATCAGGAGGTAATAACATTAAAACATCTTTTATGGCTTCTGTTCCACCAGTGGATGCTCCGATTGCAATAATTTTGTCCGTTGTTTTAAAACGTTTGGCATTATGTGATTTTCCAATTACAGCATCAGCAGATAATTTTGGCGCAACATCCATGAAGGGCGAGGTTGATTTACGCTCCTTATACTCTCTTACCTTGGTTTTCGCTGCTACTTTAACTTTAGATATAATTTCATGAGCATACTCTTCGAGACCATCTTTAACATCCAGTTTTGGTTTGGCAACAAAATCAACCGCTCCAATTTCAAGTGCTTCTAAGGTTATTTCTGCTCCCTTCTCAGTTAACGACGATATCATCACCACCGGTAACGGATGTAAACGCATCAAATTTTTTAAAAACGTAACACCATCCATTTTTGGCATTTCAACATCCAAAGTAATAACATCGGGTTTTAACTCTTTTATTTTTTCACGCGCAATTAAAGGATCTGGCGCTACCCCAACTATTTCGATATTAGAATCTGATGACAGTATCTCAGTTAAAATTTGTCTAACCAATGCTGAGTCATCAACAATTAATACTTTTATTTTACTCATTTTTATTTATACAATAAATTCATTTAAAATAACTCAATATCACCCGAGACAGGCTGTTCATCAATTTTATGTCGGTATGAATTTTCGCGTTCAGCAATGGTTTTGTTGTGCATCGATTTCAATTTTTTCATTTTCACATTGCCATTTTCGGTAAAGTACAATACTTTACGAGGATAAACATCGCCTAAATCAGCTTTAACAACCATTAAACCTTCTATAGCAACATAGCTACGAATAAATACGATATTTTTTTGACCGATGTCAATTTTATTCATATCCGCTAGTACTTTACCACCACCAAATAATTTCACTTCTAGATTTTCTCTTCGCCCACCGGCTTTTAAAATGGCATTTATCATTTGTTCCATCGCATGGTTTCCATATCGAGTTGCATCACTATTATTCTTAGAAACAGCGATGACATTTTTTGTTGCTGGTAACATAAAATGATTCATACCTGCTACTTTCATAATAGGATCCATAATACATGCTGATACACACGATCCAAGAACTGTCGAAATCATCTCACCCTGTGTTGTAACATAATATTCACCCGGTAATATTTTTGCGGAATAAACATTATGCATTTTGTCCCAGTATCGATTGATATGCTCAAAACCAGGTAAACAACTCGGTATACCCTCATATCGTTCTTTTTTAAATTGACTTAACTTGTCGATTTTATTCTCCAACTTTTGTGTATATCGTTTTACCTAACAATTCAAACCGAGTAGTCACATTAAGTAACGATTCAGAGTGACCGATAAACAAGTTTGCATCTGGCACTAACAAATCCGCATAACGATCAAACAATACTTTTTGAGTAGGTTTGTCAAAGTAAATAACCACATTTCGACAAAACATAAAATCAAACGGCCCTTTTATCGGCCACTCATTCATCAAGTTAAGTTCTTTGAAGGTAATTAACTTTTGTAACTTCGGGGACATTTTTACCTTACCAGAATTTTTTCCCGAACCACTTTTAACATATTTATTTAATCGAGACTTGGTTAGTCCGGTAACACGTTCTTCTTTGTAAACACCATTGGCCCCAGTTTGTACCATATTACTATCAAGGTCCGTCGCTAGTATCTTTATGTCCCAACTATCCATCACTGCACCAAATACTTCATCCACTACCATTGCAATAGAATAAGGTTCTTCACCGGATGAACAACCAGCAGACCATATTCGTAATTGTTTGGATGCTTTATTTTTCTTTATATCTGGTAATAATTTATCTTTAAGAAAGTCAAAATGATGCGGCTCACGAAAAAATGATGTTAAATTGGTCGTTAATGCATTTGTAAACGCAACCAGTTCATCGGCATCACCACTTTTTAATCGATCACAATATACTTTATAACTATCCAGTTTTAACTCACGAATTCGTCTTGTTAAACGGCTATACACCATATCGCGTTTACCTTCAGATAGTACAATCCCAGTACTGTCTGCAACTAATTTTTGAATAAAATTAAAATCGCTATCGGTAAATTCAAATTCACGCTGTTTGGTATCACCTAATTGTCGTGCTGATTGCAATTAAAAATCCTCCCACTCATCACCTTCATCTTTAACTGCTGGTCGATTTCGTGCAACCGCTGGTGCACGATTAGCAGAGCGAGCTGGTGCAGCAGTTTGTCGTCGTACCGCAGGTCGTGTCGCTATGGCAGCCTCGGGTTGTAACGAACCTTCACCAACATCAAAGAAGTTCATTAATTCATTTAAGTTACTCGCTTGTTCGTTCATAGCTTCACCTGCAGCCGCCGCTTCCTCGACTAGTGCAGCATTTTGTTGCGTCATTTCATCCATTTGACTAATTGCACGATTGACTTCTTCAATACCTGACGATTGTTCTTGACTGGCTGCTGCAATTTCAGAAATAATGTCACTTACTTTTTTAACGGCATTCACTATTTCCTCCAGAGTTTTACCTGTTTCGTCAACCAAGCGTGAACCATCATCCACTTTTTCGACGCTATCGTTAATTAAACCTTTAATTTCTTTCGCTGCACCTGCTGATCGTTGTGCTAGGTTACGCACTTCGCCCGCGACCACGGCAAAACCTCGACCTTGTTCACCCGCTCGAGCTGCTTCAACTGCTGCATTTAGTGCCAACAAATTGGTTTGGAAAGCAATCTCATCTATAACACCAATGATATCCGCAATTTTTTTACTCGAACTATTTATTTCAGACATTGCTTCTACGGCTTTACTAACAACTTCACCACCAGATTGCGCTTGTGTTGATGCAGCAAGTGCCAATTGGTTAGCTTCTCTAGCATTGTCTGCATTTTGTTTCACAGTTGAGGTCATTTCTTCCATACTCGACGCGGTTTCTTCAAGACTCGATGCCTGTTCTTCAGTACGTTGACTTAAGTTGGCATTACCTTCGGCTATTTCACTAGAGGACGATCCGATGCTGTCAGCTGAATCTCTTATTTGATTTACCATATTTAATAAGTTTGTAACCGAGGTGTTCATGGCATCGCGTAGTTCACCAAACTCACCTTTAAATTCACCTTCCATTGTTTCTGTTAAATTGCCCTCGGCTAGTCCTTGCACAACTTTTTGACCCTCGCGCAATGGCACTACAACCGCTTCCATTAACTCATTAATCCCGTCACCAAGAGTTCGCATAAAACCTTGGTATTTTTCAGCATCAATTCGAGCATTCAAATCCCCCGCAACAGCGGATTCAATTAAAGCTTGTATTTGACGCTCAGCATCTTTTTGCTGAGTGATGTCACGCCACTCCACCATGTTACCCATCAAATTACCGTCATGGTCAGTAATCGCTGTGGCATTAACATTAAACTCAATATCACCTAATTTAATTTCAGCAGACGCAGGTAAACTGGCGGCATTACCCAATAAATTGCGTTGGTGTGCCGGATTTTTATGAAACTGGTCAATACATTGCCCCACTAAATTGCTAGCATCAAAACCGGGGAACATTTGTCTTAATTTTTCAGAACGATTGGCCATCATGCTGATTACCGATGGATTCGCATAAGTAATTTTCAAATCAGTATCACAAATCATTAAGTTGGCTTCTGCCCCATCAACAGCAGATTGTAAACGTGCGACTTCTAATTCTTTAGTACGCTGTTCGGTAACGTCGGACCATTCCAATGCATTGCCAACATAGTTGCCATGAGCATCTTTAATCGCTGTGACATTTAAAGCAAATTTTAAATCTGCAACTTGAATATCAGTTTGATACGGTAAATTAGCCGGATCATCGAGTAATTTTCGTTGATGCGCTGGGTTAGCATGGAAAACATCAATACAAGTACCCACTGTATTGGCTGCTTTAAAACCAGGGTACACTGATGCAAGTGTGGTTTCGTGTTTGCTTAATAAGTCTATCGTTGATTTGTTGGCATAGGTGATGACAAAATCACGATCTATCATCATCATTGAGGTCATGGCACCATCGATAGTACCTTGTAGTCTAGTGACATTGGATTCTCGTTCACGTAATTCGGTAACATCTGACCATTCCAATGAATTACCAACATAAGTTCCAGATGAATCCACTATTGCTGTGACATTGAGTGAAAATTTCAATTCACCGATTTGTATATCAGCTTGATGAGGAAAATTACTTGGTTCACTCAACATACGACGTTGCATTGCAGGATCTTTATGAAATATATCAATACAGCTACCAATTAATGTTGATGGGTCAAAACCGGGATAGACGCTAGCTAAAGCAACTTTGTGCTTGGTTAACAGATCGATGGTTGCCTGGTTTGCATACGTAATTATTAGATCTCTATCAATCATTATACTGGCTTGCATTGAACCATCCATTGCTCCTTGTAACTTAAGAGCCTGATCTTCTTTAATTATAGCTTCAGTAATGTCTAACCATTCCAGGCTATTTCCGAGATAATTACCATCACCATCCACCATTGCAGTAACATTTAATTTAAAGATCAATGGGCCCACTTGTATAGTGGTACTAAAAGGTAAATTTTTGGGGTCACTTAATAAATTACGTTGATGTGCAGGATTTTTATGAAATTGGTCAATGCATTGTCCCATTATAGTATTGGCTTTAAACCCCGGATAAACTTGCGCAATTGCTGCCTCGTGTTTGGTCAACATATCAATGGTAGCTTTGTTAGCGTAGGTTATATTAAAATCGCGATCAATCATCATCATCGGTTGCATTGCCCCCGTTACAGCAGAACGCAGTCGAATCAATTCAGCTTTTTCGTCACTAGATAATCCAGCACCCATATCACTAACATTTGTTGACATTGTCTTTTCCTCTGTGTTGCTATATGCATCGGTCATGACCTTTGCTATTAAATTTAAAGCCTGTCTCCAAGCAGTTTCTATTGTATTATTCCATGCTGAACCAGCAAACTCTTGCATCACAGCTAATAGGGTATCTCGAACGGCTTCATAATGTGCAGGTTGTACACCATAAGTCTGATGACGTTGACCCATTTCAGTTAACGCAGGTGCTAAAATATCGGGTTTTCTTAAATTGGCTACGACTAGTTTCAATGCCCCTAGTAATTTACTTTGTTGTTTTTCTCTTGAGGTGTTTTTAAACAAAGGAATAACAGCTGGATGACGTTTAAATAATTCATCATAAAAACGAGCAACTAATGCTTCTGCATTGGAAGCTAATAATTCAAAACTTGTTTCAAGTGTCACAACATCCAAACCCAATGGCGAAATATAGTCATTTTCTGAAACACCGGCATTAATATCAACCACATTTTCGGTATAAGCGTCAGTCATAACTTTAGCGATAACATTTAATGCATCAAACCAAGCTGTATAAACTTCTTCGTTCCACGCATCACCGGCGGTTTCTTGCAATGCCGATAATAAAATATCTCTAACAACAGGATAATGGGCCTCTACTGCACCATATCCTTGATGCTTTTCGCCAAGTTTCGTTAAGGTTTGAGTGAGTACATCAACGTTATTCAAATTAGCGACAACGAGTTTTAATGCACCCAGTAACATCGCCTGTTGTTTTTTCTGGGTGGTATTTTCAAACAGTGGAATAACTTCAGGGTGTGCTTTAAATAGTTTATTATAAAATAATTCAACTAATTGCTCTGCTTGAGATGATACAGCAGAAAAACTTGATTCTAACACTGCAACATTCAAACCTAACGGATGTTTTTTCTTAGCCACTTTATTCTTCACCTTCTCTTGAATATTATTACTTGTATTATTTTCATCGCTCTCACTTTCACCAATATCACTTTTTTCGGAATGACTTTCGCCAGAAGCACTTTGTTCGGCGTGCTCATTCATCCAAGATAATGGATCAAAACCTAATTTTTTTTTCTTAGTCGTATTTTTCGACTTTTTGTTCGCCATTACTGTGTTCCATCATTCGATTTCTATTAAAATAACATCAAGGTTAATTTCATGGTATTAACCAGACCAGCTCCACGACACAAAAAATTCTTCTACCAAATAGTAATAACTACGCATTACTGGACATTTACTGTAATAATTATCAGATACCGGACAAGTATTATTATTCATTTTCTCATTTATAATTTGTTTCTGTTCATTGTCATTCATTTTATTGCCGATCATCTTAAACCCTACTCTACTACTCGACCAAATTCTGAAAATCAACCTAAATACTAATGGTAGATATTTTCATTTACCATGTCATTAGCAAGTGCTTTATAATCTTTGGCACCATTACTACTCGACTTATATTCAAAAATACTTTGTCCAAACCCTGGGCTTTCAGCTAATGCCACCGTTTCACGTATATGGGTTGACAAAACATTGTTAGGAAAATAACTTATAATCTTTTCTCGTACTTCTTGAGCTAGTTTTCGACGTTCGTGAAACCGTGTTAATACAACCCATTTACGACTGCTTTTATTCAAATTATCTTCAATATGCTTAAATATTGAAATTAACCGTGATAACCCTTGTAATGCAAAAAAATCACCCGACACCGGAATTAATATTTCATTTGCTGCGAGTAAAGCATTCATACCAAGTATTCCTGACGAAGGCGGACAATCAATTAATACAAAATCTTTATCAGTTACTTGTTCAGTAATTGCCTTTTTCAACTTATAACCCCGTTTAGCACCTCCTTCAGTAGAATGTTCCATTTCCCCAAGATGCTCTCCGGCTGGCAATAAATCCAAATGGTCACGGGTTTTATGCACCACACTTTCAATTGATTGTCCATCGATCAGAACCTCATCAATTCCTGCTTGAAGATGCGTTAACTCACCAAGCCCTGCTGTTAAATGTGCTTGAGGATCAAGATCAATTGCCAACACTTCTTTATTCATACGTGCTAGTGCATGTGCCAAGTTCATGGTTGTTGTGGTTTTTCCGACACCACCCTTTTGGTTCATTACTGCAATAACACGCATTTGATGTTCTAAGCCTCATCCACGATGGTATCAACAGCAGCTAGTTCATCGGCATTTAGCATGTGGTCAATATTTAATACAATCACCATTTTTTCACCAACTGTTGCAAGCCCATTAACAAATTCAGTATCAACTGCCATACCAAAATCAGGTGAGGGTTTAATATCGCGAATCGGAACGTTATAGACATCCGATACACCATCTACTACCACCCCCATGGTTCGATCCGAGCCCTTGTCATTTTCAATTCTCAATACTACGACGACAGTAGTTGCATCGTATTCTTTACTTTTAAGATTAAAGCGCAAGCGCATATCAATAATTGGTACAATAGTACCGCGTAGATTTATTACACCTCGAATATAATCAGGAGTATTCGGTATGTTAGTTACTTCATCCCAACCTTTAATTTCTTGAACTCGCAGAATATCGACACCGTATTCTTCACCGGCTAACATAAAGGTAAGGAACTCACGCTTATCACTATCGTCTATCGCGGTTAAATCTTGTACTGCTTCTGCCATGATCGTATCCTCAAGCTGCGGCGATGCCGCCATCAATTACTTTTAAATCGGGTTTCTCTTTATTTTCCTGATAAATAGTCATTAAACCAGTAATATCAATAATTAGTGCAACAGTACCATCACCCAGAATTGTAGCTCCAGATAATCCAGGTACTTTTCTAAAATTGGTTTCAAGACTTTTAATCACGACTTGTTGTTGTCCTAAAAGGTCATCAACTAAAATCGCAATTTTTTTACCCTCGGCTTCAACAACCACCAAAAGTCCTTCTTTAATATTTGAATTATCAGGAACGATATCAAACATCTGATATAATCTTACAATCGGTATATATTCTTCACGTAGTTTGTAAACTTCAGCCGCACCGGTAACACCACTGATCAATTCTGCTTTAATTTGTAATGACTCAATAATAGAGATAAGTGGTACTATATAGGTTTCCCGACCAACTCGAACTAATTGACCATCCAAAATTGCCAATGTCAGAGGTAATCTAATTGTAAATTTACTTCCTTCTCCAGTCTCTGATTTAACTTCTATTGTGCCACCAAGAGATCGAATATTTCGACGAACCACATCCATGCCAACACCTCGACCCGAGACATCGGTAACAACATCCGCAGTTGAAAAACCAGGTCTAAATATTAGATCATAAATTTGATCGTCGACAAGTGTGTCCATTTTTTTGACAAGTCCTTTTTCAATTGCTTTACTTAGAATTTTTTCTTTATTAAGTCCTGCACCATCATCTATTATTTCAATAATAATATTTCCACCTTGATGAAATGCATTTAATTCTATAATGCCTGTTTCTGACTTTCCATTTTCTTTTCTAATATCAGGAGACTCAATACCATGATCTAATGAATTTCTAACCAAATGAACTAAAGGGTCTCCAATTTTTTCCATGACGGTTTTATCAAGTTCAGTCGACTCACCTGATAATTTCAACTCAATTTGTTTTCCAAAGGTTTGGCTTAAATCGTGGACTAATCGTGGGAATCGTTGAAATGCAAAACTAATAGGCATCATGCGAATTCGCATAACACTTTCTTGTAATTCACGAGTATGTTGTTCTAGTTGTGTTAAGCCTTCTCGCATTTTTTCGATTTGATGTTGATCAAAACTATCGGCAGAACCTAATTGACTTAACATTGATTGCGTAATAACTAATTCGCCAACCATATTAATTAAATCATCAACTTTATTAATATTAACGCGAATAGATGTCGATTCTTTTGATACTGTACGACGCTCGCTCGTTCTGCGCTCTACCGCACGGCGATCACCTACTCGCCTATCATCAACTGAATTAACTTCTTTTATTGCATTTGTGTCAGATGAATCCACTAACGTGATAGTCAAATCACATTCATCTTCTACCCAATCAAAATTTTCTCTAATCTGTGTTTCTGTGATTTCCCCAGTTAAAGTAATGTCCCAAGCTAAATATGAATTTTCTGGATTTAATGAATTAAACTCAGGTAGTTCAGAGGCATCACTGACTACTTGATATTCTCCCAGACTACTCAGTTCTGACAATATTCTAACCGGATCATTTCCTGTTTGTAACATGGACATAAATGGTTTAAATTTAATATTCCAAGTGACTTTATCGCTAGAATTTTCAGAAACATTATTATTTTCAACTTCTGTCGAGTTTGATTCAGAACTATCTTTTTTGCCATGCAGCAACATTTCTAATTTGTCATGAACGCTAGATATTTTATCGTGATCTAAATCATCGCTACTTTTTAATGCCTGTAACATATTTGTTAAAACATCAACTGATGCTAACAAAATATCAACAGCTTCTTGCGTAACATCACGTCGTCCATCACGCATTTCGTCAAGCAATGTTTCCATGACATGAGTAAACTCGGCAACTGCATTTAAGCCAAAAGTACCACTACCGCCCTTAATTGAATGAGCGGCTCTAAAAATAGTATTAATAGTTTCAGAATCTGCTGCACCAACATCTAGGTTTAGTAGTTCATTTTCCATTATTTGTAAACCTTCAAAACTCTCTTCGTAGAAGGTGTCCAAAAATTGTGACATATCAAAAGTCATAAACTATACCTTTACTTTAGCCCAATACTTTTTTTATCGTAGTGAGTAATTGTTCTGGATTAAATGGTTTCACAATCCAACCCGTAGCACCTGCTGATTTACCTTCTGCTTTTTTATCTCCACCACTTTCAGTTGTTAACATTAACAGTGGTGTAAATTTATAATTAGTTAATCCTCGCAACTCTTTAATTAAGCTTATACCATCCATGTTTGGCATATTGACATCAGTAATCACGAGATCAAATTTTTGTGTCTTTGCTTTAGCTAAAGCATCAACTCCATCATTGGCCTCGACTACATCGTAACCAGCGCCCTTAATGGTAAAACTAACCATTTGACGAATTGATGCTGAATCATCAACTGCTAATATTTTTGCCATAACCACTCCAAATTTTTAATATAATTACCGAGGGTATAAATCGTATTTTTTATAACTCAGCTTCAACAAAATGAACAAAATAATATTACGAAACCTTAAACAAATAATTTAACCCGGTAACTTCAATAGATTCTTTTAGAACACTACTGGGGTTTTCAAAATCTACAGAAACACCCATTTTTTCTGCATCATTAAATAAAGCTGCAAAAATTTGTAGTGAAGCCAGATCCACTCTTTCAACTTGTTCTGCATTGAGTTGTATATTGTCATAGTCGAGGACTGCAGATTTTAAATCTTGCAGTAACAACTTCACATTAGAAATATTTAAAACATTTTCACATTGAATCGTTATTGTGTTGCTCACATTGATCTCGTGTTTTATTTAAGCAGATGTAGATATGAACCCATATCGACACGTCTTATTAGATCTTTAATGAAAACAAAGCTATTTTTGTTAAAAACTTTAGAACTGGCAAGGAAGAAAAAACAATGAAAAAATTCAGGAACTTATGGTATTGTCAATACCATAAATTTTAGAATAGAATATTACGCGTAAATATCAAGCAAACCCAATTTTATGGCTTTATTTGATGCATTTAAAATTGATGTAGGATCATCTCCAAGTTCTTCAAGCATCTGACCGTTTGCAGCTTCAGATTCTGCGTCTTGTTCAGGCTTACCATTATCTAATGAATGTTCAGAAACATTCACATCAGCTAATGACACTCCAGACGCTTCTAACATATCACGTAGTCGAGGCATTGCAGATTCAATTGCATCTCTTACTGCTGAGTTAGCTGCAGAAAAGTGAATCGTTGC
>CAYQUC010000065.1:0-18186 GCA_964420605.1 uncultured Thioalkalispiraceae bacterium
CAACCCTAACGCTATTATCATCCGCTTATTCCTTGTCATCGTTTTATTCTGTAATCTTAAATTCGACTTTTTCATTGTTGCCGTATTTTTCTTGCTAGATGTTTTTTTCTTAACGGCTACTTTTTTCTTACTAGACGTTTTTTTCTTGCTAGATGTTTTTTTCTTCGGAGAAGCCTTTGATTTTTGTGTTATTTCTGCAGGTTCAGCTACGTCACTAACAGACGATGAAATTGCAACAACATTACTGTCACTAGCGGCTTGTTGGCCACTGGGTAAACTTTCTATAACTCGTACAACCGTGGTAAAAATTGCATCGATTTCACCAACACCTTGAACCGTGCGTAATTTACCCTGCTTTCGATAATATTCAATTAATGGTGCTGTTTGAGCTTCGTACACCCGTAATCTATTACCAATAGTTGCCTCATTATCATCAGCCCGATGAAGCAAACTTCCGCCACATTTATCACACTGAGAATCAATCCGTGGCGGTGTTGTATGAATATTGTACATTTGACCGCAATCTTCACACGTTCGCCGCCCAGTTAGACGTTGCATCAATACTTGAAAATCAACATCAATCAACAAACCCGCCTGTAGCGGCTTATTAACCTTTTCTAACATATTATCTAATTCTTCAGCTTGAGGTATATTACGAGGGAAGCCATCAAGAATGAAGCCATTATCGGTTTCGGATGTTGACAGTTTTTCTTCAATCATACCCAATACGATGTCATCAGATACAAGTTGACCCGCATCCATTGCTGTTTTAGCTCTCATTCCAAGCGGTGTTTGATCAGCTACAGCTTCTCGAAGTAAGTCACCTGTTGATATATGTGCTAAACCATATTTAGCGACTAATTCTTTTGCTTGTGTTCCTTTACCGGAGCCTGGAGCTCCTAACAATATTATTCTCATTTTATTTCTCGCTCTGTTGGCAGTAATAAAAGTTGCATACGTTATTTATAATTAGAAATTCACTTTTGTGTTTTAAACAATAGTGTTTATTTTTTATTACCGTTAAGCCTCTAAAATTAATCCTTGATAGGTCTTAAGTCAATGCAAAATGTCCTATAGAGTTACTTTTTTTTGGTAATATTTAGAGTTTGATAACATTTTTATTGTTTAAATGTAATTTCCATCTAATTTTTCGTATATCACACATTAAAAATGTAATCACATTGCAATACTCTATGATTTAGTCTTATTAACTTCTTAATCAATATTTTATAATCACAACAAGCAAGCGTTAATAAAAATTGTATTTATAATTAAAACTATTGGTGTATATATTTATTCTTGAATAATTAACACTTATCGTAAACTGTTCTATTTTACCGTACGTAAGGCACCGAATTTGAGCACAATTAGTTATATAAATGAATAATAAATAAACCTTGCATTTAATATGTTAATACTTAATATTAGGTCTCTGAACACAGGAAACACTCAATTATTCGCAAAATACTAAATAACCACTAGTTCGATACAGATCTGCTATTGTTTTAACGTAAATATCAGGAAAATCAGCTTTTCTTTTCATGTCAGACTGGTAAAATTGGCGGCTTTTTAATCGTAAAGTTATAACAGGAATACAAAATGAATCTTGATCGAGTCGGTACTGGTAGTGATGTACCAAAGAAAGTAAACGTAATTATTGAAATTCCATCACATAGTGATCCAGTTAAATATGAAGTGGATAAAAAAACTGGCGCAATGTTTGTCGATAGATTTATGAATACAGCAATGCACTACCCTTGCAATTATGGTTATATCCCACACACACTATCAGAAGATGGTGATCCAGTTGATGTATTGGTTATCACACCAACACCATTGATTAGTGGTTCAGTTATAAGCTGTCGTATAGTTGGTATGCTTGGAATGGAAGATGAAGCTGGACCAGATGCAAAATTAATTGCTGTGCCTGATGACAAGCTTTGTAAATTATATAGGAAAGTACAGCAACCTGAAGATTTACCTGAATTATTGTTAATGCAAATTAGCCATTTCTTTGAACACTATAAAGATTTAGAAGATGGCAAATGGGTAAAAATTAGCGGCTGGAAAAGTGCAGAAGAATCTCACCAGGAAATTTTAGATTCAATTGAGCGTTATCAAAATGCGCCAGAAAAACCTTGTTTCTAAACTGACGGAAAAGTCGTAATGAAAATTTGTATTGTATCGGATAGCCATGATAATCGGTTTTTACTAAAAGCTGCAGCAGAAGAAGCAAAAACCCTTGGTGCAGAACAAATCTTGCACTGTGGTGATATTGTTGCACCAACAACCTTAAGAGTTTTAACCAAGGTTGGATTACCAGTTCATGCGATACACGGAAATAATACTGGCGATATGTACAATCTTTCCAGACTTGCTGGCAATAAGAGCAATCAAATTCAATACCACGGACAAGATGCCGGTATTACCCTAAATGGAAAGCGCATTTTTATGGTACATTTTCCTCATTATGCCCGAGCAATGGCAACAACAGGCGATTGGGATATCGTTTGTTGTGGTCATGACCACCGCTCTAAAATAGAACCCATCGACAATGTTAAAGGTTCACAAACTGTATTTATTAATCCTGGTACTGTCGGTGGTGTCGGTGCTGGGCCAAGTTACATTCTAGCCGATCTAGAAAAAATGAAATTCGAAATTCGCCATGTCCCAGTTGATGATGATTTGGCTTATAACATGCCTCCCGTCACAAAACACAGCTAAGCACAATTAAAATAAAGTTTATCAATTGCTCATTTATTGATAAACTTAAATCTGATAATAGAATCAATAACCCAGCTGCATCCTATCCTAGATTTAGGAGCAGTTTTTTTAATATGTTTCTTAAATGTTTCTCACTACATTAGTAAGGTTTCAAGATAGAAACCAACTCTAACATGAGAGTAAATACGTATAATTTAAGATACTTATCAATAAGCTGGGGGTTTAATATAAAAATATAATTAATTCAGTCGTCTTATTTTCAGCTAATAATACTAAATCAAATCAGTAAAAAGGATTTAAACATGTCATTTCTTCGAAATTTATTTGCAATAATCGGTTTTCTTTTGGTCGTTTCACTCATCGCAGCAGGAATTAAGTTTGCTCCTATGCTCACGCAACTTAGTAAATTTGACTCAAAAGCGCTTAATACCTATAGCGATATGGTCTCCAAGCTTATTGAATCTGGAAATGGAGCTGAAGCAACAGTTTGGAAAACTCAAGTAAAAGAAGGCTTATCCGTTACCGACGTAGAAGATGCAATGAAATCAGTTGCAACTGAATATAATATTCGAAGTGTTGGTGAGTTACCATTATCAAAACAAATCAGTCTAATGTCAGACAAAAAATACCGTTTTTTAAAAATTTATATGTATTGCAATCCTTTAACAGCGGCGAAGATGGTTGATTACAACGATGCCTTTTCGGCCTACCTACCGTGTCGCGTTAGCTTAGTTGAAGATAAAAAAGGACGACTGTGGATTTATTCTTTAAACATGGACATGATGATTTACGGTGGTACACCACTTCCACCGGCATTAAAGAAAGAAGCAATGCGTGTTAAGGAAGTCATTCAAGCCATTATGAGTCGTGGTGCAAGTGGTGAATTTTAGAATTTAGCTAACCTGGAGTATTTTTTTCAACCCAATGATAGCTGTTATTTGTTGTTTCCCGCTTCCAAAATGGAGCAGTGGTTTTTAACTGCTCCATAATAAAGCGACATGATTCAAACGCATCTACACGGTGCTTTGACCATACCGCAACAAGAACAATAGAATTATTGGGTTTAATATTTCCCACTCGATGCACAACTAAAGTATCGAGTATTTGCCACTGTTGTTCTGCAGAAGACACAATTTTAGCTAGTGCTTTTTCAGTCATGCCGGGATAATGTTCTAAGAACATTTCAACAATATCCTTACCTTCATTTAAATGTCGCATAGTGCCAATAAAATTAGACATTGCACCATATTGCCCAAACTGGTCCATTTGCTGTTGATACTCATCAAGCTTTTGTAAGGCATTAAAATTTTCAGAAAGTAGTTCGATTTGCACTTTAGCCTCCGGTTACCGGTGGAAAAAAAGCCACTTCATCATTATCACTAACAATTGAATCAAAGCTGACATACTCCATGTTGACAGCCACTAACACATTATCAGGGATTGCTTTATTTTCAGTACTACAATTCCAAGCATCAGTGACGGTAGAGATACCATCGGCAGAAATTTGCATACCGTCAAGTTTTAAATTTTCACGCAAACTTGCAAAAAAACGTATCGTAATTGACATATTAAATTCTCTATTTATGTAATAATATTGTTACTCGTAACTGTAAATCAACTGTGTCAGAATAACCAAAAGACACTAAAAAATCATAACTATTCCTATGTCTAAATTAACACATTTTAACAATGAAGGCGCAGCTCATATGGTCGATGTAGGTGCCAAAGATATTACCGACAGAACAGCAATTGCGGAGGGTCATATTACGATGGAGCAAGAAACACTACATTTGATCTTGAGTGGTAGCCACAAAAAAGGTGATGTTCTCGGAATTGCTCGAATAGCTGGAATCATGGCGAGTAAAAAAACATCTGATCTAATCCCCTTGTGTCACACATTAAATCTTTCAAGTGTTGATATTAAACTATTTAAAAGTGAGACAACAATTGGTATCACATGCAATGCGGTCGTAAAAACATCGGGCCAAACCGGTGTCGAAATGGAAGCCTTAACGGCCATTCAAATTGCATTATTAACAATTTACGATATGTGTAAAGCAGTTGATCGTGGCATGATAATTCAAAATTGTCGTTTAATTGAAAAAATGGGTGGTAAATCCGGTCACTGGATACGGTAATTCCGTATCATGCATCAACTCGACAGCGACAGATGAAAATGAAGTAAATTATTTTATAAACTTAAATTATCATCTATATTTATAACTTACATATAAGAATTGGTATTTAATGTGCATTTTTTTTATGCCGCGGACACTCATATTCAACAAAATAAAATGAAAAAGAGTCATTTAGTTGTGGTGTTATGCCTTTTATTACCATTTGTTATTTATGCTTCATGCAATCATGCAATCGCCAGTCCCGCATCAAACTACAAGAGTACCTTAAAAAAAGCTAATAAAGGTAATGCTAAAGCAATGTTTCTAGTGGGTCGAATGTTGGAACAAGGCAAGGGGACCAGAAAAAATATACAAGAAGCTTCAAAATGGTATCAACGATCCGCAAGTCAAAATTATGCCGCAGCAAATGCACGATTAGGCAAATTATACCTTGAAGGTATTTCTGTTAATAAAAATACCAAAAAAGCATTTAGATTACTTAACTTAGCTGCAATTCAAGGTGTTCCAATTGCGCAATTTCATTTGGCCATTTTGTACGAAATAGGCATCGGCACAAAGAAAGATTTTAAAAAAGCCATCAAATGGTATGAGCTTGCTGCAAAAGGCGGATATTTTTCTGCCAAAAGTAACAGTAGCAAACTACGAAAACAAATAGGGCTTAGCTTAGCCACAACTGTTGACAATTTAAACTTAAAAAATGAAAAACCTGACAACAGTACCAAACAGGGAATTGGTAAAATTGATTTAAGCCAAGAAACAACCGAGGTTATCAATGAACCTATCGAGTTGGGTGACCCTATTATTGACGATGACAAGCCGCCTTCACTGAGTGATATTGAACCTGAAACCCTTGCTCAAGTTGTCGCTAATATTGAGGTCGACATAGAGTCTGATGTTGTAAACCTTGAGGTTGAAGATAGTAGTGTCGATGATAATGATGTTGATGTTGATGTCACAATTGAAAATGATGATAATTCCGATATAAAAAACAAAGAGCATGAACTCGCTATTGAGCACCAAATAGACATCAATGGCACTCAAAATAATAATGAAACTCCAGAATTATTAAATGATACCGCAAACCGTGCTGCAGTAGAGCCAAACAAACCTCCAATTAAAATTACACAGTTAGCAAATCTTACCAAAAATCAAAAACTAGCACTTCTCGAAAACGAACACATTAAGCGTACTTTAAAAACCTTATTAGAGGGGCGATGGTTTGATAAAAACCGACCAGTAAATTTCTTACCGTCACCAAAGACAAAATGTAATATCATCAATAATTCAGATATAAAATGCATTTCGAGAGAATTACAACGTCAAACCGATAACGAAACTGTGTTCTATAAAACCTTCGGAAAAGTGAGTAAAATAACAAGTAAAGGGAGCTTTTTAATTCAATACCAAAATTCAGTTACTCGTGTTATCGCAGATCAAGCTGCGAATGACGGTGCTGAATTATTTAAAAGTAAAATTAAGATTGGATTACAAAATAAAATTCATCAACTAAATTGTCAATACAAGGACATTCGAAATTTAATTTGCTTACGAGATCGAGCTAATCGATATAATTTTAAAAATAGAGCCATTATAAAGAAATCATTAGATGTCGTTGATACTGAAGAAGAATAACTAAACGGTATGTTAAGACAGAAGTCTCGATTTTAACTCCAACTTAATATCCCCTTTTATAGCAACATTTGATGCTAAACGTCGGTTAACGAGCTTTCGTCGTTCTTCAGAAATTAAAATGTTATTGCAGTCACGAACAGGAAATGCCCCGTCTTGTAAAGTTTGTCGTCGGTCTTGTCTTGATAAACGTCGTATACTTGGAACATTCAATACGTAAAGTCGAATTAAAGCGGCCACACCAAATATAACAGCAACAAATAACACAATAGGTACGCCATAAAATATTTCTACAAAGGTATTCATTTTCCCCTCCTTCACATAATTAATTCCAGTTCTAAAGTATCAATTTGATATAATATGTCAAGGTTATTATTTGAATTAAGCTGTCTAGTGGGCATTTAATACTACAATCAAGCATTAACAGTAAGCACCTGATTTAATAATAGTGATATAATTTTAATTAATTTACAAATTAATACATCCTATGAAATCAAATTTTTTTCACGTACCACACAGTGAACAACAATTAAAATTGAACTGTGCTGCAATTGCGGGCATCACACTGGCTGAATTAGCTGAATTATGTAAAGTTAACTTACCGACAGAACTAAAATTTGCTAAAGGTTTAGTGGGACAATTACTTGAAAAAATACTGGGGGCAACTGCAGGTAACGCTGCAGAACCTGACTTTCAAGAACTCGGCATCGAATTAAAAACGATACCCGTTGATATTAATGGCAAGCCACGTGAAACAACGTATATTTGTACTGTACCGCTTGTCAATAATAGCGGTTATAACTGGCACAGTTCCTGGGTGTGCCGAAAACTTAACCGCGTGTTATGGATACCGATTGAAGCGGATCCTCAAATTCCACTAGCACATCGTCGAATCGGAAATGCGGTATTATGGAGTCCCTCGAATACGCAACTACATCGACTGCAACAAGATTGGGAAGAACTAATGCAGATTATAATAACAGGCCAATTTGAAAATCTAACTGCCAAAATTGGTACTTATTTGCAAATCCGTCCGAAAGCAGCTAATTCAAAAGTTTTAACTCAAGCTACCAATGAATTTGGCGCGCCGTGTTTAACCGCACCTCGCGGATTTTATTTACGAACGCAATTTACAACTGTAATATTACAAAGTGAATTCGTTTTACCCTAATTATTTACGATTAAACTCAAATGCGATTAAAAGATGACTGACACAAAACTGCTTAATAAAGAAAAAATTACAACATTATTTGATTTAGTGTCCGAAATTTATGAAAACCCATCAACCCGCTTTTTTTCTTTTTGTGGCGATCAAGTTGCTGCTATATTAAAAGCCGGTCCGGCTCAAAAGGTGCTGGATATTGCTGCAGGTACTGGTTGCAGTTCTATTGCTCTCGCGCAGACCATCCAGGCTAATAATGGTCGTGTTACGTGTATTGATTTATCAGAAGGTATGCTAAAAAAAGCACAACAAAATATCGACCGTGCAGGTTTAAATAATGTTGATTACCATATTATGGATGGCCAAAATCTAGATTTTAAAAGTAACTATTTTGATTACATTAATTGTAGTTACGGCATATTTTTTATGCCCGATATGAATGCTGCTCTTCAGTCTTGGTATCGAGTATTAAAACCGGGTGGCACCGTATTATTTACCAGCTTTACTGAAAAAGCCTTTGAACCTCTAACTACATTATTTCTAAAATTATTAGCCGAGTTCGGTGTAACTATGCCTGACACAAAATGGCAGTTGCTCAAAAATGCCGATGATTGCAAATCGTTGCTAGAGCAAAACAATTTTGAATCAATCCAAATTATCGATAAACAATTGGGCTATCACCTAGCCCACTTTAATGATTGGTGGGAAGTTTTATGGAGTACGGGTTATCGTGGCTTACTAGAACAATTGAGTGATGTTGATCTTGCAAAATTTCGAATTCAACATTCTATCGAAATTGAAAAACTCAAAACCAAAGATGGAATTTGGATGGATGTAACAACCCACTTTTCGATGGCTAAACGCCCTGTCGTGTAGTATGTGGCATGTCTACATACTGCAATGCAGTGATAATACATTATATACCGGGATTACAAATGATATTGAATCAAGAGTACATGCACATAACCATTTAGTTACCGGGGCTAAATATACCCGTATTCGTCGTCCGGTTACTCTAGTCTACACAGAAGATTATAACTCTCGTTCCTTAGCGCAAAAACGTGAGTTTGAAATTAAAAAGTTAACACGTCTAAAAAAATTAAATCTCATTGCAGTCCACCGAAACACTTGAGATAATCCCCATCCAAATTGCTCTGAAGCAATATTAACGTTATTTATTATATCAAGACTTATTATTATGACAGATTTAGATTCAAACAATGTATCCAGCTTGTCCAATTTGACTAGCGTCCCCGATTTAGAATCACCTGAAGCTCAGGCCCGTATCCAGGAAACATTTGATAAAGAACAGCAGCTTTATAATGAACTGGCTAGCGATGCTCCTGAAATAGAACGTGCCGCTATTTTACTGCGCATGGCAGATGCCGAAGTCGGCTTAAAACAAAATGAATCGGCTTGGAGTCACGCACGACGTGCATTTGAAAGTTTTATTGAACATGAGCAGTGGGAAGCCGCTGTTGAAGCCTGTAACTTGTTATACCAAACCGAGCAACCTGCTTCAATTTGTGCTCTTGGACAAGGAATCTGGCTGGCTGTTACCTTCCCTATTGATGTTACCCTGAGTATTAACATGTTGACTCACATCATTGATGAAACGCCGCCACGCTCCGATGGTGCAGCCGTTGCGGCCATTACTGCCCATTATATTGCTGACATCCGTAGCAACGATGACAAACATTCAAGTATTTCATTTCTAACGAGCAATATTTTGGCCCGTGTAGCTGAAGGTCACAGTGATGTTAAGGATCAACACTCTTTGAATATTTGGCTTCAAAAACTAGAATTAAAAGATCCTGAGCAATTTTTGCCACGTTTGGCAAAAATTCTCAATATCATCGTCGAAGACAAATGGTGGTATGACAAGGATAAATTAAGAGAAAAACTGCCCCACTAATTGTTATTGTGGTTGATTATGTGACGAAATTGTCATTTCTCGACAATTTTTGTCTATTTTTTAATCAATATTGACCATTTCTGCTATACCTTAATTGTCACAGAGGCAAACTCATACGAAAGATGAGGGCGCAAAACCACCGGTCTACGGAATTAATACTCTAAGATAGCGGGGTTACCAGAAACACGCTGTGTTTCTGTCAAGCTAGATACAACATGCGTCTCTTTGGTCTGAATTATTGAATGGAATGAAATATAACTGCATCACGCTTTCTATATTTTGACTTCAACAATCCCTCAATGTGCCGATAACCATAAGGATACAATTTCTACTACGTAACTAGAAATTTCTATTCTTATCTTTACAAACCAACATTCGAGTATCCTATGCCAGTGGATCGCAAAATTGTATCAATTCACTCAAAAATTGCTGATAACGATAAGTCGTTAAATGCAACCGAGGTAATCGAAGTTTGCCGAAAGATTATGAATTCGCGCTTAAAAACCTTGGTGCATTCCTTATTGGATTGTACCGATGATGCGTTATTTGAACTTGCCGATAAAGCCGAAACCAATGCGATTCAATGCCAATATTTTGATGCCATGCGAATTGTTCGCTTTCAACGCCAGGAAATTGAAGATTCATTTAATAACAATATTATTGACCAATTTCATAACTTACGAATAACCCACGAAATTAATGAATCACTAACCAACATATCCATTGCTAACTTTTCACTAATGCAAGAATGTGACCTAGAGGAAACCCTAGCAATAGACGGTTTAATCGGAAAAGTAAATAACCGACAACGCGAAATTTTATTCGCTATTGAGCAGCGTGTGGCATCGTTATTGCCCGATCTCGATATTGACATTGATAATAATCCTTTCGGTCCTCAAACTATTTGTACCTCATTTAAGGAATCATTAGCAACACTTGATGTCGATATAAAAATTAAACTTATTATTTATAAATTGTTTGATAAACACGTCATTAGTGAAATTGGCAACCTTTATGAAGAACTCAACGCGGTATTTATCTCTGCCGGAATATTACCCAAGTTAAAACATGATATTAAAAAATCCACTAATAGTTCAAGTCCAGCAGTTAGCGGTGATAGCACCATATCAAATCAAAGCGTTAATAATGGCAATATTGAAAACCAGCTACACAACGATAATAATGTTTTACAAACTATTCAAAGCTTATTAACTGCTTCACGAACTAGCGGCGTAACTACCGCGCCAAACTCAAATAACAGAAACAGTGCAAATAACAACTCCTCGGCTACTCACGAAATCGGCTCATTCCAAATAAATGGCACATTACATGCGAATACCGGTGAAGTATTAATCGCTCTAAGTTCGATACAATTAAATACTGGACATTTAGAGTCAATTTCAGCTAACGTGTTAACCAGTGAAATCATCAAAAATACATTAGCCAGTCAATTTCAGTCCATGGATAATATAGGGCCTAAAGAAGCCATAAACCCCCTAGATAATGACATTATTGATGTTATTACGATGATGTTTGACTTTATATTAGAGGACCATGAATTACCTGATGCTGTAATCTCGTTAGTTGTCCGCTTACAAATTCCGATGTTAAAAGTCGCCTTAATCGACAATCAATTTTTTGCCAGCAAGTCGCACCCTGCTCGTAAATTACTCAATATTATTGCAAAAACTGGCGTTGGCTTAACCAACAATAATTGCATCCCGGGAAATATCTTATTTGATAAATTATCTGAGACTACCGCTAGTGTCATTAATGATTTTAAATCGGATATCGCTATTTTCGATATTATTCTGACAGATTTGGAACAATTTTTATCTGAACTTGATGAAGTCAGTAAACAAAAAACTCAGAAACACATCGACAAATTTAAGCAACGTGAAGAAGTAAAACTCGCCAGTGATTGGATTAAATATTCAATCAATCAACAAATCTCAGATGACAATGTACCTAATGAAGTTTACCGGTTCCTTTACGAACAATGGAAGGATGTACTGTTAAAAACCTATCTTGAGCTTGGCGAGAACTCCAAGCAATGGAAAAAACAAATTAAATTTATTAGTATTTTAGTGTGGTCAGTTGAAGCGAAATCAACAACAGCAGAACGTCAGCAGTTAGCCGGAATAATATTAGAGTTATTAGATATGCTAAAAAGTGGATTGCAGTCAATATCATACTCGGAACAAGGCACGACAAACATTATTGCAATGTTAGAAAAGTATCACTTGCACAATTTTCATTCGAATAGTCGATTGGAACAAGATGAAGACGATGATGAATACTTCAATCAAACAACCTTGATCGATATCAAAGTGGAAAATATCATTGATATTGATGCTGAAATGCAAGATTTGGCAGATGAACTAGATAATCTAAGTAACATTACTGCACCAAATCCTAGTGTCGATCCTGTCGTCGAACACATTGTTTTAAATGATTACCAACACGATACTACAAGTTATCCTGACGATGAATATTTACAACTTGCCCGTCACCTAGAGGCCGGTCGCTGGATTGAATTTGTTGATGAAGCGAATAATACTCAGCGAGCAAAACTTGCTTGGAAAAGCGATCTGCTTGGTGAGTTTACATTCATTAACTGGCGGTTTCAGGTTGTTGCTGACAAAACCTTACACGACTTGGCCAACGACTTACAAAATGGTTCTGCAAAAATTATCGAAGACGTTCCTATTTTTGATAAAGCACTCGGTGCCGTTGTTGAAGGCTTAAAAAAACGAATTGCATAATACCAAACTTGAGAAAAGATTAAACCGATATCAACGCATCCGAAATAACTCAACACATCCCGTATATTCATGCTTCACAATAATTTAACAGCTATAATATTTCAATAACTATCAATAAGATACGACCTTAGCAATGGCTAGTGTTAAAAACCAAAAATAAATTAAAGAATTAGTACTTTTGGCAGATATAACTTGTAACGCAACCAAAAAAGTTATCAGCCATGAACCTACAAACAGAAACTGTATCTAAGAACACTGTTATCACACTAAGTTATGTAATGTATGACGATGACAGCGGTAAAATTTTAGAATATCGTGATGACATGAGATTTCTTCAAGATGGATCAGCCGAATTATTACCAAAATTACACGAAGCCGTTGATGGCTATTCAGTTGGCATGAGTTGTGGTGTGCTATTAACTGAAGATGATGCCTTTGGCGCATACGACCCTCAATTAATAGTACGAGATGAACGAACCAATTTCCCATCAAACGACATTAAGGTTGGCTCAACTATCGAGGGACACACAGAGTCAGGTGAAATTTTAATTTTTCGAATAATTGATATTGATGGTGAAATTGTGACTGCCGATGCTAACCACCCACTTGCCGGAATTAACCTTCGGTTTGAACTTAAAGTTAAAGGCATTCGTCAGGCAAGTACCATCGAAATTGAGCGAGGAAAAGCCTTTAAATTAACATCACAATGCGATGTTTCAAAGGAACGATTTCATTAGTTTTATTAAGTCTAAGGACACGATTACAGCCGCGGTGAATCTCGAACAACTAGTATAAAACAATGAGACTCACCGTTAGTTACTCTTATTTATTTTGTTGTCATAGCGTAAATAAATATAAGCAATGATTATTAAAATAAAGATTCAATTAAGTAAATAGCAATTACCATTATTTAATTATTGTTTATATTCAATTTTTTTCACCTTTTTTGTGACCAACTGCGCCTCTTCCAACTATATTTATAAAGCAAGATGATTTATGTGCGATATATATAATGTAGTACTATAAATAATAGATATGAACAAACGAGTGAATAAACCAAGTGAATAAAGTGTCTACATTAATGACCGACTCTATAACAGAATTTGATTTAGTATCACTTGAGCTATTTAAATCCGAGCAGCCAAAATCATTATCTTGGATATTACCCTATTGTAAAATACAAGTTGTCGCCGCTGATTCAGTCATCCTTGATCCTCAAACCGAAAATAATACATTATATTTTATATTATCAGGTCAAGCTGAAGTTCACCTAGCGGGTAAGAATACTATTAGCTATTTAAAACCAAATCAATGTATCGGCGAAATGTCAATTATTGAAGGAGCGGTACCGTCGGCAAAGGTCGTCACAACTAAAAAAACAACCTTGCTCACATTGCCTGGGGAGATTCTTTGGAAAATAATTGATCGCTCACATGCCGTATCAAAAAATCTTATTTACATGTTATCTTCTCGAATTCGAAACGATAATACTGTCATTGAAGAAAGTAGAGAGTTGCAAATACTACATGAACAAAAATCTAAAAACGATGTATTAACAAATTTATATAACCGACGCTGGCTTGATGAGATGCTGCCTAGAATTTTTGAGCGTTACCAAACTCAAAAAACTAACTTCAGCATTATTATGCTTGATATCGATCATTTCAAACAGTACAACGATAACCACGGCCATTTAAACGGTGATATTGCATTGCGAATAACTGCAGCGACAATTACTGAAAACATTAGACCAAATGACATGGCTGCTCGCTACGGTGGTGAAGAATTTATGGTGTTATTACCAGCAACCAATATCGAAGAAGCCTGCATAATTGCTGAACGATTACGCACGGCAATAAAAACTAAAAAAATTGTATCGGATAATAATAGTGCTCTACCATCAATTACTGCGTCATTCGGGGTTGCGACGAGCCAAGAAAATATAAGTCTGCTTGATTTAATATGTAATGCAGATACTGCTTTATACAAAGCTAAAGAACGTGGTCGTGATTGTATTTATAAAGATAGGAAATAATGAAACAAACTAAAACTGATAGGTCTTTCCTGCATCAACGTCTACAGCAGAAATTACACCACTTCGAAATTCTTTTCGGCTAGATTTAAATTTTTTATTAGGTACAAAAAATTCATCTGAAATCATCAAACTGGTAATTAAGCCTACTTCAAATTTACGTGCACCAGGCTTTTTAAATAAATTAGACTCATCTTGAACTCGAAAGCCACCCACTAAAATTCGTCCATCAAACGCTTTGAAAATAATATAGGGTTCAAATGTACGATAATGCATATCTAAATCATATCGTAGTCGTACAACCTTTCTATCTCGGATAGCAAGACTAAGTTGAGACTCTATTTCATAATTACGTTCAGCAGGAACGGTATTTTGCAATGCCACGGTAACTCCAAATTAATTACTTTAATTACTAAAAGGTTGCAGATGAGAACTATTCAATTAAGCCAGAAACATCGGATGTTAAATATTAGTATGGCTTAGTTATTGGGTAATAGATTGTAAACTATGATAACTGGTTCATATTCTCCACCTAAAGTTGTTGAAAAACAACCACGATTAGATAAAAAGTATGTTATAAACGACAAACGGTTTATTTAACGTACTTTTTTTATAAACTCCTTATAAGTCAAACGCTTAATTTCTGATTAAACCGATGATAACGAGCTTTAAATCGATATTAGTAATCGCCACTGAATGTGAATTTCTGAAGTAAAGTTGTCGACTTTAATTTGAATGTTGCTCGATAAAATCAACAATTAATTCTGGCGCTAGCATCCCGCTACGTTGAGCCATTAGTTGACCCGATGGTGAAAAAACTAGAAATGTTGGAGTTCCTAGCCAATCCTGATTACTGTACTGCTGATACAACCCCGTAATAAAGTCAGTCTCAGCGATCAAATTTGGAAAATTAACATTATGAATGCTTATAAATTCTTGAGCTACCTCTATCTTTTTCATACCCTCAACAGAAATACCGAGAACTCGAATGTTTTTATCGCTGTATGCATCGTGTAATTTTACAAATTGATGCACTTCAACAGTACAAACATGACAATCTGATGCCCATAACATTACGATAGTCCATTGTTCTGACTTGATATAATCACCAAAACGAACAGTTTTATTAGAAAAATCAAATAATGTCTTTTCAGATTCAATTGTGGAATTTAAATCACTCGCATTAAGCTCTTTGATATGCGATGCAATCGGAGCAGCTATACTGGTCTGCATACAAATTAACGTTAGTACCAACGCCGAAAATAACTGTTTAAATAATGTATTCATTTTAATGACCAATCAATATCTGTTTAAAGTTAAAAAAGTAAAGTAGCGTATATTATAATTCCTAAGTTAACACACTATTGTAAAATTATTAGCCTATTGGTTCATGTTCGCTTTCAGGTCCTAGTAAAATAGCTATCCATTTAGACTGATCGTTACTTTCAAGCGCAATTTTTAAAGTCATCGTTAACGGCACCGATAATAACATACCAACCGGGCCTAATACCCAGCCCCAAAAAACTAACGATAAAAACACCACTAAAGTTGATAACCCAACACCTCGCCCCATAAATTTAGGCTCAACGACATTACCAATTATTATATTCACCACAACATAACCGATTGCAACAGCCAATGCAGTACCTGATCCAAGTTGAATTAAAGCCATTAAAACCGCAGGGATTGCAGCTAAGATGGAACCTAAGTTTGGTATAAAATTAAACAAAAATGCTAATAAGCCCCACAGTAATGGATATTTCACCCCAAGTATCCATAAATATACCGCTATAATTATTCCGGTACCAAAACTGATGGCGGCTTTAATGGCCATGTATTTTTTTAATGAGTCCAAAAACTTATCGACATGAAATTGTGCGTTAGTTTTCGCTCCAAATGCTGTTTTAATTTTTGAGTTAAAACTCGACGATTCCAGTAATATAAAAATGACTGCCAACAAAATTAAAAATCCATTCGTTAATACATTGCCAAATTCCGATAATATTTTTGCTACATATTTCATTGCAACGGCCGGATCAAAAATTTCTGATACAGCGGGACCAGATAAATCTATTCCTAAATTACTAACCCAAGAAAGAATACCTTGAAATACGACGTTAATACGCGATTGATAAAGCGGTAACGATTTAGAAAAATCATTTATCGAACTACCAATTAAACTCGCCAATAACACACCAAGAAATATCACAATAGCCATAACAATGAATAATGACAGAACCGTTGGAATTTTTTTTGTCTTTAACCAAAAGAATGCAGGCGCACTAATTACAGCGATAAAACCCGAAAGCAAAAATGGAATTATTATTGCGGAAGCGGTTTTAACTCCTGCGATGACAATGATAAAAGCAGCACTAATCAATAAAAAGCGTGTGCCAGATGACATCGATTGCATATTTTCTCCCACCATTTAATTATTTTATAACTGTACATCTGATCACGTTTCGATTCAATCAAATCAAATTCCTATTTTGACCGAAAACGATATTAAACAAATGATGATTTAATGTAGAATGAACTGACAAATTACTTTAAAAAAACCAATACTCAGTCTATTTCTCGATGTAGCCTATTTATGATACTCCTCCACCAAGCCCACAACATCCAACACGCAAACTTAATACTGCACCATCTCGAACAACATGGCATAAAAGCAATTATATTAAATCAATATTCGCAAGGCGCACTAGGAGAATTACCTTTCACGCAATCCTATCCTGAAATATGGGGGGAAGAAATAATTAAAGATAAAGCAAAAAGTCTAATTGAAAAATTTGAACAATTGCCACTTAAGGACAATACTGCCGTTTGTCACAATTGTAATGAACTCAATCCTGAAAACTTTGAAACCTGTTGGTCTTGTGGCGCACTATTAGATGGTTAAATCTAATACTAAACCGGTAGCAGACGTTTCACTGCTGACATCACATTCTGAGCATTAAACGGCTTGACGATAAAACCTCGGGCACCACTACTAATGGCTGTCTGAACTCGTTTTGATGATGGTTCGCCACTGATCATTATTACGTGAATTTCAGGATAATCTTTTTTGATAAAACGTAATAAGTCCAGTCCATTATCCTCACCGGGTATTACGATATCCAATAGCACCACATCAGGAGGATTATATTTTAACTGCCGTCGTGTTTCAGCAGCATCACCCGCTTCACCGCAGATAGTAAATCCACCTTCAGTTAAAATTAAACGTAACATTTCACGTATTAGCGAATCATCATCAATAATTAACACGTTTAAGGTTTTGCTCATATATTCCTACAGTTGAATTTCATTCATATGAAGCATTATCGGTTTTTTACACACAAACTTTATAGAAAAATTCATGTGTATACTATTAACCGTATGTATTTAAGGCTTTATGATTTTTTATATAGCTCACTTCCCTGATCAGCAAATTCCTTGGCTTTTTCCTGCATTCCACTAACCAAAGCTTGTTCTGTGCCAATACCCTTTAATTTTGCATATTCCCGAACATCCTGGGTTATTTTCATCGAGCAAAAATTTGGACCACACATTGAACAGAAATGTGCAACCTTATGAGCATCTTTTGGCATCGTTTCATCATGGTAGGCACGTGCTCGATCGGGATCGAGACCAATATTAAATTGATCTTCCCAACGAAATTCAAACCGTGCTTTTGACATGGCGTTATCTCGAATTTGAGCACCAGGATGACCTTTTGCTAAATCAGCAGCATGTGCCGCAATTTTATAAGTAATAATACCTTCTTTAACATCATCCCGATTCGGTAATCCTAAGTGTTCTTTTGGTGTGACATAACACAA
>CAYQUC010000066.1:0-18146 GCA_964420605.1 uncultured Thioalkalispiraceae bacterium
TAGACAAAAAGCACTTATTCGTCACGATGATTTTTCTGATGGAATTCGAGCTTTATTTTCGGAGATATTTAAAACATTTGATGATAAGAATGAACCCAACGGATGTTTGATCGTGAATAGTATGGTTGATGAAGTATTGTGTGATGACGAATTAAAGACATTTTTATACCATGACTTTAACCAATTTGTAAAATTTATAACAGATAGGATTCAACTCTCTATTGACTTGAAGCATACATTAACCAATGTACCGGCTAAACAATTAGCATTCATTTTGGTAACTTATATTCAAGGGTTATTTCGTGTTTCTAATACTGACGTTGATACAACGCAATTAAAATCTCAAACCAACGAATTTTTAAATGCTTTTAGCTTATGAGTTAGTAACACATGACAATAACATTTAAGCTGTCGCAAAGCACTGATGTGAAATGTTAGGCTCAATTAAATTAGTTTTGAGTTAGGGTAACAAATATAATTTTACTTTAAAATAGAAAATAATAAAATCAATTTGACGAATGTTACTAGCCACCGTATTAATTACACATGTTATATATTATGCATAATTCAAGTTCAAAGCATTTTTTATCATTTGTTAATAAGTATTCATCATTAAGTGAAAATGACTCTAGCAAGTTGTTAAAAATTTTTACTCAACGTAGCTTTAAAAGTAAAGAAGATGTTATGAATCCGGCGGCTGAACAGAGCCGACTCTTTTTTATTTGTACTGGACTGGTTAGATACTATTGTTTGAATGAGGGTAATGAGTGGAATAAAGCATTTATTCCTCAAAATAGGATGTATACAGCTTTTACGACAGATTTTCTTGGTAGTGCATCACCTTTTGGTCTCCAAGCCATTGAAGATACTCGACTACTAATTGCTGATTATGCAGACTTTGAAGCACTGTATGATTCTCACCCAATGATAGAGCGGTTAGGACGAAAGCTTATCGAGCTTGTATTAATAAGTAAAATGAATCGTGAGCGTAGTTTTTTAATAAATAGCGCAGCAACTCGTTATAAAGAGTTTGTTGTGCAAAACCCTGAGTTGATGAGCCGTATACCTCAGTATCATTTAGCTTCTTATTTGGGGGTTACAGAGTCTACGTTATCGCGTTTATTAATTAATACTATTTAGAATACAGTACGATCTTGTCAAATGGCAAGGAAATCATTAAAACTAACGGCTATGGTTTAATGCTACGACTGATAGAAATTATGAGAATATATGAACAAATTACAATACGTAAAATTTAATGAAGTTAACACTAGTGATTTTTTGGATTTACTCAATAAGCAAAAAATTAGAGCGCATTTAATCGAACATAAATTATTTGACTTAGACACGTTGGGATCTTGGATAGAAGAAAAGAGAGTAGTGGACAGCATCCCTGGTTGTAGAGTTAGAGCTGTATATTCGCATGGTGCGTTAGCGGGTTGGTGCGCAATACAATTAGAAGAAAGGAAATACGAGATAGCGATAGTCTTAGACGATAGCTTTTGGGGAATCGGCAAAAATGTGTTCACTGATATGATGCTCTGGGCAAAAGAGTTTGGCCATGATGAGGTTTATATTCATTTTCTTCATACTCGCCCTGAATACAAGTTTTTACGAAAAATGGCTAAAAATGTCTATCAAACCGAACTTATGGGTAATAAATTTACAACCTATCAACTGACTGTATACTGACATTTGTGATTTGCTAGTTATTTTTTTCTTTTGTTAGTGTAGTCACTGATTAACTATAAATATAGACTATAGCAAGAATCGGGTGGCGTTCATAAACTAACAAGCATAAAGTACTGTTAGTAATTTGTAGCACTATGTTGTTGGATTATGGTGTATTTATAGGTAGGTACTAATCAGTGACAAGTCTCAACGAAATAAATTATGATCGAATCGCAGCCGCAATCGAATATGTAAAATTACATTTTAAGGAACAGCCGTCTCTTGACGATATATCTACGGCAATTGGAATAAGTGCATTTCATTTTCAACGTTTGTTTTTGGAATGGGCTGGTGTTAGCCCTAAAAAATTTATCCAATACTTGAGTGTTGAATATGCAAAAAAAATGTTGATGGATGAACAGTTATCACTGCTCGATGTGGCATACGAAACTGGATTGTCAGGTACGAGTCGGTTACATGATTTGTTTGTTAATATTGAAGGAATGACACCTGGTGAATTTAAAAATGGTGGAGAAAATCTGGTTATTAATTATAGTTTTGCAACAAGTCCGTTTGGAAAAATAATTGTAGCATCAACGCGTAAAGGTATCTGTCATCTGTTTTTTGTAGAAGATGAAAAACAAGCTTTTTCTGATTTAAAATTTCGCTTTCCAAATGCACAGTACCAACAGATTTTAGATGTGTTGCAACAAAATGCACTGCGTATATTTCAAATGAACTGGGAGCAGCTTGATCAAATAAAGCTTCATTTAAAAGGTACGGATTTCCAATTAAAAGTCTGGACCGCTTTATTAAAGGTACCTCAAGCAAAACTCGCAAGCTACAGTTCAGTCGCTAAGCGTATTGAACAACCCAAAGCATCTAGGGCCGTTGGTACAGCGATTGCTTGCAATCCTATTGCAATAATTATTCCATGTCACAGAGTAATACGAATGACTGGCGAAATTGGAGATTATATGTGGGGGGATACTCGAAAATCAGCTATCATTGCTTGGGAAGTATCTAAAGTGAGTACGCTTAATAGTGGAAAATAAATGCAGCATGTCGTCCTCGTTTTTTCAGAGCTCAAGGCTCGATTTAAGCTTTTAAAAATTGAACCTTATGTTAAATAATTATAGCAATAAAGAACATGCTTAATAGTAGAATGTTAAATGTTCATTAGTGCTCTTGAGCTTTTTAAAATAGGCATTGGTCCGTCAAGCTCCCATACTATGGGACCGATGGTTGCTGCACAGTCATTTGTTGAGCTTATCAAAAATTATGTTATCAAGCATAAACTCACTCAAAACATTACGATTCGATGCAGGCTCAAAGGTTCTTTATCGGCAACAGGAAAAGGACATGCAACTGATCGAGCCATCGCACTAGGTTTGCATGGTTATTTGCCAGTTGAAGTGGCTAATCAAAATTTAGACACTTTAGTTGATAGTATCTGGAGAAAATCATTAATACCAATAGATGATAATTACGGTGTTAAGTTTTCAGCAAATAAAGATATTGTTTTTGATACAGGAAAACCGCTTGCTGCACATCCAAACGGTATGATTTTCGAGTTACTTGATGATCAAGAGCAGGTACTAACGACAGAAACCTATTTTTCTATCGGTGGTGGTTTTATCAATACCTCTACTGAAATAGAAAAATTAGTCGCACCAATTAAAATGAAGACTGTCGATTTATTTCCTTATGGTTTTGATACTGCTCAATCTATGTTGGACATGTCTACTGACAGTGGTTTGTCTATTGCTGAGATGAAAAAAATTAATGAGCTTACACTTATTTCAGAACAGGTTATGAATCAAGGCTTGGACTTAATTTGGCAATCGATGAAACGGTGTATTGAAAGAGGATTAAGCGCAGAAGGTATTTTACCGGGTGGACTCAATATTCCTCGGCGGGCAAAACAGTTGTATCAACAACTTAAAGAACCGTCCACTAAAGTTGATGTAAATGACTGGTTATGTGCCTATGCAATGGCAGTAAACGAAGAAAATGCAGCAGGTCATATGGTTGTTACCGCACCTACCAATGGTGCAGCAGGGATTATTCCTGCAGTATTATATTATTTCACACAACATGAGGCTGGAACGGTGCAACAAGTACGGGAATTTTTGTTAACTGCCAGTGCTATCGGTGGTCTCATAAAACATCTGAGTTCAATTTCAGGTGCCGAAGTTGGATGTCAAGGTGAAGTCGGTTCTGCTGCAGCTATGGCGGCATCTGGTTTGTGTGCTGTACGTGGAGGTTCATCGGAGAAAATAGAAAATGCTGCAGAAATTGCACTTGAGCATCATCTTGGGATGACCTGTGATCCGGTTAATGGTCTTGTTCAAGTTCCTTGCATTGAGAGAAATGGTTTTGGTGCAATCAAGGCATATACTGCCGCTTCGCTTGCTATGCGCGGAACAGGTAAGCATTTTATGTCCTTGGACAGATGCATTGCCGCGATGAAACAAACGGGTGAAGCGATGTCGGTAAAATTTAAGGAAACATCGTTGGGCGGATTGGCTGTCACCATTACCGAATGTTGATTATGGCGTTTACTCTATTTATTGCGTTTAATTGTTCTTTATGTGTAATTAAAAAGTGATGTGAAAAATAAATATCCATATCACCAATATTCCATTTTCGTTTTAAATATTAGTTACTATATTATAAAATAATTAACCGCTACTAATATCATCCATTAAATTCAATATTACCTTGAGTGAATTAAGGAATTTGTTCTATCAAAAAAATCACCTCAAAGCTATACATAGTTATTTAGCTTTGAGATCATTAAGCTTATACTGATACTTGTTTTAAAGAGACTAAAAAAGTGAGCTAGTGTATGGGATTGGAGTTAAAGGCAGGATTATTATTTTTCTGTTTATTGTCGGTTGTTAGCTGTAGTGACAAGACGGTTGACGATTTAAAAAAGCAAGGCGAGCTAGTAGTGTTAACTCGAAATGCACCCACTACATGGTATCAGGGGCGCGACGGAGAAGCAGGTCTTGAACACGATTTAATCCAATCTTTTGCCAAGAGTCATAATCTAACCGTTCGTTTTGTTGTTAAAGACAATTTTGAAGCGTTATTAGTTTCCATTCAAAATGGCAACGCACATATTGCTGCAGCGGGTATTACGAAAACAGAAGAACGAAAACAACAGGGTTATATATTTGGTCCGGTATATCATAAAGTTCAACAACAAGTCGTGTGCCGGCGCAATGGTAAAACGTTGCCTAAAAAAATTGATGATTTAGTTGATAAAAAAATAGCAGTTATTGCCGGCAGTACTTATGCAGACTCTCTTGTGCATTTAAAATTAAAACAAGAAAAATTACAATGGGATGTAATTAATGATGTTAGTACGGAACAGTTATTAGAACGTGTTTGGAAAAAAGAGCTAGACTGTACTATTGCTGATTCAAATATCATTAAGATTAATCGACGTTATTACCCCGAACTTGTAACAACCTTTTCTGTATCAGAAAACGAACCATTAGCTTGGATAATAACGCCAAAATGGCAAGGTCTTTTACCTGACTTAAAAGTATGGTTAGCTAAAATTAAAGCTAATGGTGACTACGATTCTATAATTGAACGCTATTATGGGCATGTTGAGGTTTATGATTATGTCGATAACCGAAGTTTTATCCGTCGCATTAAATCGCGCTTACCAAAATATCAATCTGTATTTGAAACAGCCGCATCTAAACACGGTTTACCGTGGACATTACTTGCAGCCCAATCTTATCAGGAATCGCATTGGAATCGTCGTGCTAAAAGTCCTACCGGTGTTCGAGGAATGATGATGTTAACCTTGAGCACAGCAAAATCGATGGGGGTGAAATACCGTTTAAACCCGATTCAAAGTATTAACGGTGGTGCAAAATATTTACAAAAAATGATTCGTCGTATTCCTGATGAGGTGCAAGATGAAGATAAAATATGGTATGCCTTAGCGGCCTATAATATTGGTTATGGTCACTTGAAAGATGCTATGAAATTGGCTACTAAACAAGACTTAAATGCCAACCAATGGGTAAATTTAAAAAGTATTTTTCCGTTATTATCGAATAAAAAATATTACAAAACATTAAAATATGGTTATGCTCGTGGCTCTGAACCGGTGCGTTATGTACAGCGTATCCGAGAGTATCAACAAGTGTTAGAACAAACGTTAATTGCCGCTAAATAGAGTGTGATTGTAAATATTAAATGTAATTAACAGGGAAAGTATAATGTTCAAAAGTTCGCTTATACTATTTAATATCACAAAAAATAAAAATTTGGGTGGATTAGTTCGTACAGCAGATGCACTTGGGGTATCTGAAATAATTATTATTGGTAAAAAAGGGCTTAAGCGCTACGGTCATTGTGGTACTTTTGATGTTCGTAAACAAAAACATTTTTATACTCTTCGTGAGGCAGCAGATTATCTACATAAATTAAATTTCACGATTGTAGGAATAGAAATCAATAATGAATCTGTCGCAATTGAAAATCATCCGTTTGAAGGAAATACCGCGTTTTTACCTGGAAATGAAGGTGAAGGTCTATCCACATCACAAAAAGATGCGTGCTGTAAGTTAGTGTACATAAGTCAGTATGGTTCAGGTGCATCATTAAATGTAAATGTTGCTACTGGAATTATATTGCACCATTTTGCGTTATGGGCTAATTTTAAAAGCAATAAAATTGAGTCGCAAAAATTCGTTAATACTACAATTAAGAATTTTCTCTGAAAAACATGAGAGTACTATTGTGGAGTATGAATCTAAAGTACCTCATTGTATTTAATATTTTAAAAAATAGGTATTAGAAAATTTTCAACTATACTCAATATTATTAAAAATATGTCTAAACACATTTTTAAATTAAGGTTGAATGTAACTTTTTTATTTTTTCACCTTATTATTTATAATTAAAAAATTAATATTCAATTTAATAATTACCCTACGTATTTTCTAATATAATGAATCTTAGTCGTTGTATACGTTTGATCATAAAATGAGGATTTTATTTTTTAACTACAATGAATAATCAATTCATTACATTACTGTCTCAATGGTTTTCACAGCGCAATGATACTCAATGGGTGTTGGGGACTATTATTGCTACTCGTGGTTCTAGTTATCGCAAAACTGGAGCGATAATGTTTTTTGGTGGTATGGGGCAACAATTTGGTTTATTAAGCGGTGGTTGCTTAGAGTCTGACATTATGCGTCATGCCAAACAGGTTATGATGTCTGGCAAGACAAAAGAAATTACTTACAATCAAACTAGTGATGAGAGTAGTGATTGGCTGCTAGGTATTGGTTGTGGTGGTGAAGTGACGATTTTACTGCAATTAATTGACAGCAGTAATCACTATAATGGCCTTAATATAGTGTATAAAAAATTATGTCACAATCAATTTAGTTGGTATCTGATCAACTTAGGTAATAAACAGCATGAAAAGCCATGGCAAGTTTTGGACCAAATTTTGGATAGAAATAATAGCTTAAGTGTAAATTATAATAATGAAAAACAAAAAAAACAATTAATGGCCTATAAATGCCGTTTGGATAATTCTACTTGGTTAGCAATACCCATATTCGCAGCACCACATATTGTTATTTTTGGAGGTGGTATAGATGCACAGCCGTTGGTTAAATTTGCACAGATTCTGGGTTGGCAAGTAACGCTGGTAGACTCACGCACAGCGAATGCTCGTACTAGTTATTTTCCAGGTGCTACCCGAATAATTCGAACTATTAGCCCTCAAATGTGTAGTGAAACATGGTGGCCTTCGGTTAATGCTGCGGTGGTTATGACACACAATATATCGATGGATGCTAGCGCACTAAAAATGCTATCGGACTGCGACTTGGAATACATAGGATTATTAGGTCCAGCTTTACGAACTGAACGAGTCTTAAAGTTTGCAAAGTTGAGTTATAGCAGTTTTATACGATCAATTTCGAATCCAATAGGACTTGCTATTGGTGGTGAGCTACCGGAGTCAATAGCCTTGAGTATTGTAGCTGAATTACATGCAGTATTTGAAAAACGTAATTTAAAATTATTAAAACAAACAACGGTAAACAAAGTTGACACTAGCAACACTTATATTGGCTGCAGGTGAATCTCGTCGCTTTAAATCGTGTAAGCTGCTGGCAAAAATTAATGCGCTGACCTTAATTGAGCAGCAACTAACATTGGCAGAAGCACTAACACCAAATTCTGTTTATATTGTTGTTGGGGCATATGCTGTCGATATTAAAAATAAATTACCTTCTAGCGTACAGATTCTTGAAAACAAGCAATGGCAGCAAGGAATAGGAAAGTCATTATCTTATGGTATCAGTCGATTGAAAAAATACGATGCTGTGCTAGTGTTATTAGGTGATCAAATTGCGCTAACAGGACAAGATTTAAAAAAATTAAAGTCTCAGTGGTTAAGTAATACTTCTAAAATAGTGTGCGCAGGGTTTGGTTCGGTTATTGGTGTACCCGCTATTTTTCCAAAAGAAATTTATACTGATATCATTCAATTGCAGGGGGATAGCGGTGCCAAGAAAATAATACTTAATAATATGAGTTCTGTAGTCGTCGTTGATATGCCATCCGCTAAAATTGATATCGACACGACTGATGACTTGGATAAGTTCATTAACAGTACTTATTGATTATAAAATAATTTAAAAAACTGCATAACCAGCTAAGGACGATTTTATGACAAAATCAACAACAATGAGTCGCAGAACGTTTATTAAAACATTTTCAAGTGGTGTTGCAGTAGGATTAACCGTATCAGCTATACCATCAATGGCGTACGCCAAAATAAATGAACTGGATGACTCCAAAATACAGTCACTCAAATGGGCCCCTAATCCTGGTATTGCAGACTATCGAATTGATGGTTTAGCAAAAGTTCTTGGTCAAAAAATATATGCACGTGACTTTCATGCGCAAGATATGCCAAATTGGCCTAAGAAGGAAAATTTTCTTTACGCACTGCGTTGCAATAAAATAAATCAAATCGTAAAGGGTTATGATTTGTCGATGTTACCGACTAATTTGAAGCCTATAAAAGTAATTGATGGAAAAATTTTATTAAAAGATAACATGAGTATGGCTGGAAACATGTTGAAACCCTTCTTTGCAAAACCAGGGACATCACCACTATATTATGGTCAGCCTATCGCGATGCTAATTTTTGAAAACTTTAATACTTATCGTCAAGCCGAAAAATTATTACGCTTTAATCCAAAAACGATTTTGTATGGAAATCCAATTATACCTGAAAAACCAGAAATCTATGATCCTGTGACTGAATATGTCCGAGATGATACACAAAATTTTAACTATGTTAATTCTGAAAAAAATTATGAAATAAAAAGTAAAATAATTGCATCAGAAATATCAGCCGAGATTAATTCGGGCCAGTGGCATACTATTTCTAGAAAATTTAAAACACAAACTATGGACCCAATGTTTATGGAGCCCGAGTCTGGATTAAGTTGGTATGATACTAAGAATAAAAAATTACATCTGGTTATTGGCACTCAATCTCCTACGGGGGATATATCAGCCGTCGCTGATATTTTTAAAGAACCGAATTGCCGATTTAAACTGGATTCTAAAGACGGAGTGGAGTTGGTGTCGTGTTATCCGGGTGGCGGTTTTGGTGGTAGAGATGATTCTTATTTTACAATGTATTTGGCTATGTCAACACCGTATGCTAACGCACCATTACGATGGATGAATTCACGTTTTGAACAATTTCAGGTGGGCTTAAAGCGGCATTTTACTGCTTTTTCTGAATCATTGGCATTTGATAAGCAAGGTAAAATTAAAGCATTGGATTGTGATTTTGTAATGAATGGTGGTGGTAGAAAAAATCTTAGCCCTTATGTCGCTCAGCTTGCGGCATTAAGCTCGTTTAATGCATATGAAATACCAAAGGCAGTCGCACGAGGAAAAGCACTAAATACACCGGATTTAGTGGGGGGCTCACAACGCGGTTTTGGTGGGCCTCAAGCATTTTTAGCAATCGAAACGTTACTTGATGAAGTAGCGCAACAATTAAAGCTTAATCCATTTACTTTACGACGAATTAATTTTATTAACCAAAATAGTAAAACAATTACGGGTGCGCCCATTGAAAAAAACTTACGGCTTGATGAAATTATAACTACTTTGGAAAATAATCCACTTTGGATAAACCGTGTAAACGAACAACAAAAATATGTTGATAAAAACTTAAAATACGGTGTAGGTTTTGCTATGTCTAATCAAGCTTATGGCACCAGTGGTGATGGTATGTATGGTGGTATTCAAATCAATGAAGACGGCTCGCTTACTGTAAGAACACCCTATGTTGATATGGGTAATGGTGCAGCGACGACATTAGGACTTGCACCATCGACTTATCTTGGTCGAAATGCGACTGACATTAAAATGGGGGATGCTGGATTTTTTGATGCACTGAATTTAACCACCAGTGGTTCGACCGAAAATCCTAAATATGTATTAAAAGGTTCAGGCTCTTCTAGTGCTTGCTTAGGTGCCTTTTATCAATATCATGCAATTGAACAAGCTGCTTTAACCTTGCTTCTTGAATCGGTATTACCTGCGGCAAAGATCTTATGGAATAATAAAACAGACAGTAGCAGTTTGAATCAAATTGACTATAAAAAAATATCTTGGAACAATAATAAACTCCAATATTCTGGTCTTGAGGATCTTCTTTGGGATGATATAGTTGGTATTATCTTTAAATTAAAATATGTAACGACGACAGCCGTTCATGCAACGTATATTGGTGAGTTTGCTAAAGCTGAGTTTGCATTCAGTTCTGTTAAAATGATTTTACCTCTGGATTACATTGCAATGGGGTCTTTTTTTCAGCCACTAAACACTGTAAAACGTTCATCTAAAGTCAAAAATCCTCCCGCAATTAATCAACGTTACGGTCGTACAACGTATGCACCGTGTGCGGCATTAATGGCAGTGAGCATTGATCCCAGTAGCGGTAAAGTAACGGTTGAAGATTGTGTCACTGTCTTGAATGCCGGGGTGCAATTATCTCCTCAAATAGTCAGTGGTCAATCACAAGGCGGTGTGGCAATGGCAATGGGTTATGTTCTTTATGAAGATTGTCCAAATACAGATGAGGGGCCAGGTAATGGTACTTGGAATCTTAATAAATATACCGTAGCGAGAATGACAGACGTACCATTAAAGCAGCAACTCACCGTATTAAAACCATTAGTTAATGAACAAGCAGCAAAAGGTGTAGCTGAAGCGGTGTTGTGTCCTCTAGCACCGGCATTATTAAATGCTATTGCAATGGCGGTCAATCATCGTTTTAGTGCGCTACCAGTCACGGCGAGTGCAATTAAAGAGGTAATACTATGAGTAACCTACATTTTAGTGTCAATGGCAAAAATGTTAATGTCAATCCAGAAGATTCTGACATGGCTTTAATTGATTTTCTGCACGAGCGTTTAAATCTAACAGGCACAAAATTTTGTTGTGGTATTGGCGTTTGTCGCGCGTGTACTGTTGGTATCAGAAATACTCTAGATTCACCACTTGAAAAAATACTATCTTGTTCTACACCTGTTAACTTTGTTGAAAATATGAATGTGTATACTGTTGAAGGTCTGGGGGACGAAAATAATGTATCGCCATTACAAAAAGCATTTTTGGATAATTTTTCGTTTCAATGCGGCTACTGTACACCAGGATTTTTAATGTCGGCTACTGCATTATTAGAGAGATTAAAGCTGTCACCTGTAGCCGAAAATGAACTTGATGCCATGATTAAAGACTGGGTAGGTGACAATATCTGCCGGTGTACAGGTTACGTTCGGTATTTTGAGGCGATTAAACAGGTCGCGTTGACCGAATTAACTAATAAAGCGACTATTTGACATGAATATTAAATTTTCAATTTTTATTATTGTATTGTTTGTTTTTTTTAGTTTAATTTTTTTTATGGATGTAGGAAAACTAGATGCAAAAAAAAATATCCCTCAAACAATAACGGAGTATGGTCAACAGTGTGCCGACTTAATTGGTACTATTCCTGCGTTCAATTGTAACTCCGGTGTGAACGTTCCCATTACGGTTAATGGCAACATTCCGTCACAATATCACGATAAAATGACTTGTGATAGACCAGCCATGCTACCGTATAATAAAGACAGCTTTGGACAATGTACACCTTACTCTAAAATTATTAACTTATCAAAAGGTGGAGTGCAAATTTCTGCATTTTGTCGACGTACATTTTTGCGTGAACCTGATAGTAAATTTTATGATGAAGTTGATATTATTTTGCACAGTGTCGGCACTGGCGATACTTGTTGGTTTCATGCTGAAGATGCATTGGGTAATAAAAAAGGTTTTGATGCTTCACGCGTACCGCCGCCCAATGAAATTAATCCTCCTAAAGGTCAAGTATCCGCTACGAAATTTTGGATGACTCCTGCAGCAACCGCAAGTAAAAAATGCGGTAATTGTCATGATGCTGATCCATTCATGTATAGCTCATATATTGGCCAAGTGTGGTCTAATGTACCGGTTGATCCCATTGGCTGGTACAACAATCATATTGGAACAGCATTCAAACAGTGGGAAATTCCTTATGCCATTACAACGAGAAATAATACCTGTACCGGATGTCATCGTATTGGTAACTTAAACACCTGCACTGATAATTTACTGGCTTCTGTTGCAGGCAAGTTACCTGTTCCGGGTGGCAATGCTGCAGCGCATAGTTACCCCTTGAGTCATTGGATGCCGGTAAACAACTTTCACAGTAAATTATTTTGGGATGAATCCTACGCTCAATCGATATCAAATTTAATCTCGTGTTGTCAAAATCAATCTCAATCCATGTGTGAGTTGACTAAATTAATCGGGAAACCAAAATAAATTAATATGAAATATAATAACAACTGACAGTAGGATATTAGTAGTGAGTTAAGGAATATCAACTTCCATTATTAAAAAATAATTATCTTTGCCATATTTGTAAGTTTGTCTGTTTTATTATGCACACTCAAATTTTACCATCATTAAAAAATGTGGTTCCATAATAGCTCAGCAGAAAACGCTGGTCTTGCGTTGTATTAAGTCTATAATTATAATGTTAAAAACAGTGTGAATAGTTTTTTAAAATTTTTTGATAACATCGTTATATTACTTTTATATCAATTTTGTTAATCTGGATTGTAATAGCGCGTCCCGTCAATAGTATTTCAGGTTCATATCAGCCAGTTCACCTAGTTAGTTCAATAACACTATCGGAGCACACTCAATTTCTTAGTGAAAATATTATGCCACGGGATAGTAATAATTCAGATAAGCTAATTCAAGTAGCTAAATATACTTAATATTAGAAATGTAAAATATAAAAATAAACATTAAAAAATAAAATTAGTTGTTCCATGAAAGTTTCAGGATGTCGTTATTCTAAAAGGGAACGACGCAATAGGCTGATCGTTTTTACGGAGAATCTATAGACAGTCATGATAATTTTGTACTGTTCGAGTTCAGGCATTTTAAAAGCGGAAAATAATTTAACCCATAGATTTTTCTGAAGAGCCATAAATATATTACATGTTGTATCATACTGTAATTTAGTATTTATATTATCAATACTTATTTTTTTGTTTTAATCAGACTCTAAAAAATTACTTAATAACGTGTAATATTGTTTACTATCTGAAATTGTATTATGACCTTTCCCCTTAATGACTTTGACTGTAATCTGTGATGCTGGAAATCCAGATACGAGACGGTTAGTATGATTCTTGTGAATGACGCGATCATTTTCTGCTGAAATGATTAAGGTTTTTGCAGTAACTAAATGTATTCGATTAAAAGAATTATATTTGTCTTTTAACAGTAATGCCATAGGAAAAATAGGAAATATTTTTTGAGCGACATTTTGAATGCTATCAAACGGAGTAATGAGCACCATTTTTTTAATTTTTCTTGTTGATGCAAGATAGGTTGCGACACCGCTACCAAGACTGCGTCCAATGATCGAAACAGAAATATAGTCTGGTTTTATTTTGTCATAAATCGTTAAAACATCAGAGTAGATGGCTTGTTCTTCTGGTTTTCCTGTACTACCGGCATAACCTCGATATTTGACGAGGTAGATTGTATAGCTTGGAAATAGTGATGAAAATTTTAACGCATTGTAATCAACATTTTCAGCATTACCACCAAAGTACACCAAAGCTTTTTTATTACCTTTATTTAATATGGTCACGTGAATTGCTATATCGTTATTAAAAAATAGTTGCTCTTTAAATGGGTGTTTTATTGCCTTCATGGGGAAATATATAAAATCACGCTGTTTTATATAAAAAAATAAACCCACTCCGAAGTACGTCAGGAATATAATCGATACTATTTTTAGAATAATATTAGACATAGATAAATAATTTCCTAGAATAACTTTCTACAAAGAATAAATGTCAAATAAATTATAACCCATACTAAAGTGGTTTGTAATATGCCAAAATATGAATGTGTTGTTGACTTATTGTTAATCTACATTCATATCGTATTTATGTGTTTTACTTTAGTTCTTACTGGTATACGCAAGTGATGCAGGGGGCACGAGATTAAATATGTTTACAGTATGTTTCCCCTGCTTCTGAATCATAGTTTTGTTGCAGACCAAGTCTAAATGCTACCCAGGTACTAACAGCATCGCCAGTTCGTCGAATAACGTGCACGAATAGTCACACTGCTAATACCCTTATAGCTGTTAACTCAACCACAATTTAAAACCACTTATTAACATACTTGTAGTCTTGGGGCTAATGTGTTCACGTTAACTGTTGTCAATTATGTGGTGATACTGTCGTACTTCTAATTGTTATGAGGGATATAAGTGATATTACAATGAAATTTTAAATATCTAAAATAATCTGTCACACATTCGATTGAAATACTGTCTAAATTATAGAAACCAAAATTGTTTAAATAAATTTAAAAAAGGATAGTTTATGTATAAAAATGTAATAATTTTTCTATTAATTTTAGCTAGTATGATATCGACTGCAAACGCCACCGATAAGGAAAATAAAAATAGGAACACAGAACAAAAACAGGTTTTGTCGGTCATTAATAAAATGACGGCTGCCTTCCATGATGGGAATCTCACAGGTGTTATGGCTAGTTATGAAAAAAATGCGACAATCGTTTTTGAACTTGGAAAACCGGTATCTGATCTAGCTATAGTAAAAAAAATGTTTCAAGGTTTTTTTTCACTGAATCCAAAATTTAGTTATAGTGGTCATGAAGTATTTATATCGGGGGATATTGCACTCCATTTTGCACCGTGGACAATGAAGGGGAAAACTCCGGATGGCAATGAAGTGATACAAAGTGGCTTATCTGTGGCAGTTCTTCGGCGACAAGTTGATGGCAAGTGGTTAATGGTTATTGATAACCCTCATGGTCAAAAGTTGTTGAGTCGATAATTTCTAAGTGTTTTGTGCTTAAAATTAAAACTAGATTAGTATCAAATCCGGCGTGTATTTTATAATTAAAATTGTGCCGGATTTGTTAATCTTAAGCGTGAGTTATCGTTTTATTTGATTTTAAATTATATTAGATTACGACGTTGTGATAAATATTTTGTACATCATCTAAATCATCTAACATTTCGATAAATTTATCGAATAACGCTACGTCATCGCCTGTGATAGTGGTGGAATTTTGTGGTATAAATTGAATTTCATCTACATCAAATTCAATTTCGCCCATGGCATCGGTTAATGCTTGCTTGGCTTTGAAATATTCAGTGTGTGGAGCAAAAACTGAAATCTTACCGTCTTCAGACTCGATATCAGTAACATCAACATCCGCAGACATTAGAATATCAAGAACAGATTCTTCATCTTCACCTTTAAACACTAAAATACAGGCGTGATCAAACATATGGCTGACGCTGCCAGAAGTACCAATTTTACATTTGGTCTTAGTAAAACACTGGCGAACATCGCCAAATGTTCGGTTTGAGTTATCGGTTAGACAGTCGACAATTACCATACAGCCACCGGGGCCAAAACCTTCATAACGTGATGTGAAGAAATCTTCTCCACCACCGCCAATGGCTTTATTGATGGCTTTTTCGATGACATGAGTTGGTACTTGGTCTTTTTTTGCGCGTTCAATAAGCCCGCGTAACGCCAAATTACCATTTGGGTCAACACCACCGGATTTGGCACAAACGTAGATTTCGCGGCCATATTTACTATAAACCTTTGCTTTAGCGTCTGATGTTTTCGCCATGGATTCTTTGCGATTTTGATAAGCTCGACCCATTGTATTACTCCGTTGATGGTGACAAAGAAGCAAATTCTACAGTGTCGTGATTATGATGGGAACCACTTTTAGTCGTTTGGCTTAGTGATAACTGGCCATTAATACATAGAATCCCTCTAGCTTGATGCTCTTAGACGTTATTGGTTCTACCCGAGTGTCAGTAAAAATCATATTATTATCCAATATGTCTATATCTAAATTAACGACGATAACCGTAAGTTAACTCTGTTATGGTTTTGGATTGGGCTTAGTTATAGTTCAGCGTTTAACAGTGAAACGTGGATGGACGTTTTCTCATCGAATTATCACTGGCGGGAGAGTGGCTAATATCATTATTAAATAAACTAGGATTGCAAATGAGTACAGGAGTAACTAAAAAAATTTGAAGCGGTATTGCCTATTATCATTGAGTATCAACTTGATGCCAGTAAAAGTTCGTGGTTATTTTATGCAAAAGATACGTAATATTATTTTAGTTGATACTCATTAACAATTATTAGTATTTCGGCGGTATATTAAAAATGCAATAAGTAGTCCGATGCCTAATAATACTACTATCCAAATATAAAGTGATGACGATGAAGTCGATATATTAGGAGCCCATCTTTTTCTAAGTTCTTCTACCCATTCGGAATTTGGATTGTTTTTTATTGCAAGTTCAAGGACTCTTTTTTGTGCTTGATCTGATCCACCCCATTTTTTGCTAAAAAAATTTAATGCAATGTCATACGGTCTATTATTATGAGGTTCAAGTTCAGTGGAATACTTAAATAGTTTTCTTAACTCATAGGTATAACCGCGTTGCGTTAACATTTTTGAAATGGAACATAATGGATGTCGAGTTATAATGGATGAACAATTGTCGGCTGCTTTACTCGATAGTTGTTGTAATTGACGAAATTCACGCTTTGAATTTTTTGGAACATTACGCCAATATTCTGTCCCACGGATGACCCATGAATAACGAAATATTGATTGTGATGTTGCGGCCCAAGCACGATGTAATCCTGGCCAACGAATAATAGCTTCTGTTGAAATTGTTAAAGCAGGTAATTCGTGAGCAGTCTCAGACAATAAATTGGCAAGTGATATCATTAAAGTTGGATCATCTGGATAGTCAAGAATTAAATTTTTAAGCGTCGTTATATGTTCATCTCTATCGGCATAATCCCCGTCTATCCCATGGAGCAATGCGTGTAAAGCTTTAATGTGTGGATGTTTAAAATGACTGACAGTTTGGTACATTATTTTTTCGTAATAAGAAGAATTTTTCTTTGTGTAGTGTAGTGATTGGATAATGGCGACACCGATAGCAGGTAATTTTAAGCCCGATTCCCAGATGTTTGTAGCGTATTCGAGTAAACTATCTTTATCTCTTGTTGATTTTTGAATGATAAATTCGCCATAGGTTTTCAAGGTATCATAATTTTTAATGTCGAATATTAGTTTATTATTTTTAAACTGTTTGGAGTCGTTCAATAGTTTTGACAATATAAAATATTTGGCTTCAATTAAAGCATTTGGCAAATCATTTAATTTACCTTGCCATTGACGTGATGCTGTAATCTTGTTTTGTTTTAAGTTGATTAACTCGATGGTCCAACTGTATTTATTATTTGTCAGTTGGAAGTTACCAGTTGCTATGTTATTAATAGACCATATTTTAGCTAATTTTTTCGTTCTTTTCAGAAAATCTTTTTTATCTTTTGAATGTTTAAATAGATATTCAGAATCACGATAATATAAATGATATCCCGACATATAAAGTTGTTTAGTCGCTTCAGATGAAACTTCATAACGAAGCACTTCACCTAAAGCATAGGAAAGGGCTTTTGCGTCAGAGGATTTAGATTTATTGCTAGTGTAAAAATTGGTAATAAATAGGCTATTTAAATATAAGTTTGTTGAACGATAATCCGGAATTATTTCGTCCATCTCGGGTAAGTCAGTATTAATTATTTGGTAAAGGCTATTAGTAAATTCTTGACGGGTTAAATTATCTGTAAGTGAGCTAGCGCTTACTAATGAGCCGTGAAACTGAAATATCAGAAGTATCGCGCTAATTAGAATTATTTTGTATTTTTTATTCATTATATAATTACTATATCCAATGTGTTAACTTA